>CAYUZY010000096.1:0-7258 GCA_964448645.1 uncultured Flavobacteriaceae bacterium | reverse complement strand
AGTTATAAATTATCTTGGAGGTGGAAGTTATTTTATAATGAACGACAGTTTAATTTCTGTACACAATGGTAATAAAGCTATAGGTTTTTATGATATTGATGATAAAAATTTTAATAATAATTTAATTCATAAAAGAAATAAATCAATGAATGCTCTTGAAAGAAAAGGGTCAATGTTTCTTCAAGATTACTTTAATAGAATAATTTCAGGAAAAATGAGTTATATAAAAAATGAAAAAAAATAAAATATTTTTTATAATAAATCCTTTACATTCAAAAGGAATTAAAAAAATAAAAAGTTTAATAAAAACAAAATTCACATCAGATAAATATGATTTAAATATTTTAATTTCTGAATATAAAGGTCATGCATTACAATTAGCTAAAAAAGCTCTAGATGATAAAGCTAATATAGTTGTTGCTTGTGGTGGAGACGGAACAATTAATGAGGTAGGCCAAATTCTAGTTAAAACGTCTATCCTATTAGGAATAATACCTTTAGGTTCTGGAAATGGTTTTGCTCGTCATTTTAATATACCAAGAAATATAAATCATGCACTTGATATAATTTTTGAAAATTTTTCAACTATAATAGATGTAGGAAAAATAAATAATACTTTTTTTTTCAGCAATTTTGGCTTAGGCATTGAAGCGAGATTTATACATGAATACTCAAAGAAAGAAATTCGTGGTCTTAAAGGTTATATTATAAGCTTTTTTAAAACAATTTCTTTATATAAAAAACAAAAAATAGAGATTGAATTTAATAATGTTAAGAAAATAATATTTCCTTTTTTATTTTTAGTCTCCAATACTAGTCAACAAGGATATAATTTTTCAATAACACCAAAAGCTAAAGCTAATGATGGTAAACTAGAACTTGTTTATTCTGAAAACCATTCTATTTTACTTCTCTTTTATAATCTAATAATTAGTTTATTAATAAAACTTAAATGTTTTCAACTTCTAAAATATTCTGAAATAAACAAAATAAATATTATTAAAAAAGACAATACTCCTTTCTGTCTGCAAATTGATGGGGAAATATTAAATATTAATCAAAAAAAGATTTTTTTAGAATTAATTCCAAAATCACTAAATGTTATTGTTCCTAAATAAATTTTAAATTGTAGTTAAATTAATACAAACAAGAATCATTAAAACATTTAAAACTCTGTTCATTTTAGTTTTTATAACAAATAGTTTTTGTTATTCACAAACTCTTTTTGAAAACCCTGAAGACAAAACTTCTAAAAGTCTTATTGAATTTAACGGGTATATAAAAGGTGCTTATTTTTTAGGAGAATCTCTTACTAAAAAAGATAAAATAGATACTCAAAGTGCTTATGGTGAATCTTCATTTAAAATTAAGTTTGAAAAAAATAAAGCTTTTACAACTTTTACTGAAATTCGATTAAAATCAGGATATGAATATGAAAAGAATAAAAAAATATTTAATATAAGAGAAGCTTATTTAAAGTTTAGACTTAAAAATCATAGAATATTAGTCGGAAAAAAAATTTTGGTATGGGGAAGAGCTGATGGCTTTAATCCAACTAATGTTTTAACTCCTCAAAATCGATTGGCTAGGTCTTCCAATATTGATGATAAAAGACTAAGTAATTGGATATTTAAATCTGACTATAATGCTGGATTATTTAATTTAGAATTTGTATGGTTACCCAAATATGAACCCTCTATTATTCCTTTTGATATAATAGCAAAAAAAAGATCTATAAACTTTCTGAATTTTGAGAAACCTGAATTTAAATTAAAAAATAGTTCTGTTGCTGTAAAATTGAATTTACTGGCTTCAAAAATTGATGGATCAATTTCTTATTTTTCTGGTTATAATATAAATCCAAGTCTTGGTGGAAATCTTATAAATAACAAGCCTTATTTTCAACCTAACATATATAAAATAAAAATGATTGGTTCTGATTTTGAAACTACACTTGGTAAAAATGGATTAAGAGGTGAATTTGCATATACTGTTTCTGAAAAGAATAAAAATTTAAAATTCACTCCTAATTCAGAAATACAATCAATAATTGGTTTAGATAGAACATTAGGAAATATTATTTTAAACATACAGTATTTAACAAAATTTGTAAGAGATTTTAAAAAGTTAATTCCTGTAACTGATCCTAAAAAATTATTCTATTACCAATTACAAAAACAAAATAGAATTTTTAGTGGTCAACAAAATTCTTTTAATCAAACTATTATTTTCAGATTGTCTAATAAATTATTTCATGAAACCCTTAATCTGAATTTTCTAAGTTCTTATAATTTAAATACAAATGAGAAAAGTTTCAATTTTATAATGGATTATTCTTATTCTGATTCAATAACAGTATCTTTAGGTTTAGACAATTTTTCAGGCCCAGATGAGACTCTTTATGGACAAATAGGAGAAATCGTAAATGCGGGATATTTAGAACTCAAAATGTCATTCTAAAGATCAATAAATGAAAAAAAAATATAGTTGGATTATTATAATTGGATTCATATTAATTACAATATTAATTGGAAAAAATATACCAAAAAATATTGTTGATGCTGATGTTACAAATTATGTCCCTAAAACCATAGATTCAAAAATTAATACCGATTATATAAATAAACTTTTTGGAGCATCTGAAGTTTTAATGATCGTTCTAAGCTCAGATGATATTATTAATGAATCTTCCTTAAACCGCTTAAAAAAGGTATCACGTGAATTAAAAAAAGATAAAAACATTGATAAAATGTTATCCCTTTTTGAATTAAAGGAAATTTCAGGAAAAGAAGATTATATGTCAGTAAATCCTGCTATATTAAAAATTCCAAAAACACCTATTGAAAAAGAATCACTTAAAAAAAAATTAAGAAACAATAAAATTGTTTATGGAAAGGTTGTCTCTAAAGATTTTTCTCAAACTTCAATAATCCTTATTCTTAAGGATAATTCTAACAATGAAAATCTTCTAAAAAAAATTGATAATGTCTTTTTAAAATATCCTGGTGATGAAGACATTATGATTGGAGGACTCCCTTTTATTTTAAATGAGTTACCTAAAATGATTCAAGGAGATATGAAAAAACTTATGCCAATAGCAATAATTTTAATGTTAATTATGCTATTTTACTTTTTTCGCAGAATAAAAGGAATGCTTTTACCTTTTTCTGTGGTTTTAATGTCTATTATCATATGTTTTGGAACTTTACCAATTTTCGGGTGGAAACTTACTTTAATCTCAATAATTGTTCCAATAATGCTTATAGCAGTAGCTAATGACTATGGAATTCATATTATTGCAAAATATCAGGAATTAAATACTGTAGATTGTAAACTCTCTTCTAAAGAAATTGTTTCAAAAACAATAGGTTCTTTGTGGAAACCTATTTTGATAACTGGTATAACTACAGTTATTGGTTTATTGAGTCTTTTATGGCATGAAATGATTCCTTCCAAACAAGTTGGTGTAATTCTTAGTGTAGGAATAACATATGCTCTTCTGGCAAGTTTACTATTTATTCCTGCAATTCTATCATTATCAAATAAAGAAAAACCTTTATATAATAAGTCTAGAGACAAAAAGTATATTATGGATAAACTTCTAACTAAAATTAGTCGTCTAGTTACAGTTTATTCAAAAAACATCATAATATTTACTTTCTTTATTTCAATTTTCTTTGGGTCCGGTTTAGCTTTTTTAGGTTTAGATGCAAACCCCTTCTCTTACTTTAAAAAAGATAATCCAATAAAAATTGCAGATAATACTTTAAACAAAAATTTTGGAGGTTCTCAACAATTTTCAATTTTGTTCCAAGGAGATATAAAAGACCCTGAAATCTTAAACAAAATGGACTACTATGTTTCCGAACTTAAAAAGATTAAACAAGTTGGAGATGTTACCAGTATTTCAGAAATGATTAAAGAAATGAGCAAAGCCTTAAATGAATTAGAAGATCCTTTATATAATAAAATTCCAAAAACACGAGAAGCTATTGCTCAATACCTCGAAATGTATATGATGAGTGGTGATCCAGATGATTTTGAGAAGCTCGTAGATTTTGACTATAAAAACGCTCAAATAATTATTAGAGTTAATGATGCATCAACACCTAGTATAAATATGATAAACAATAAAATAAATGAATTAAAAAAAGATGATAAATTAATAAAAGCTGGAGGTTTTTCTCTTATTTTAACTGAAACAGGTAAAATTATGCTTAAAGGACAAATTTCATCTATGTTAGCAGCATTTATATCAATATTTATAATTATTTCTCTACTTTTTAAATCAATAAAAGCCGGTATTATAGGTGTCATACCATTATTTATTTCAATAACAATTCTTTTTGGATTTATGGGTATAGCAGGGATGAAAATTAATCTTGCTTCAGCAATGCTTTCATCTATTCTTATTGGAATTGGAATTGATTATACTGTTCATTTCTTATGGAGATATAAATCAGAATTAAAAAAAAATAATTTTAACTATCAAAAAGCTGTTACTAAAACTATAGAAACTACTGGTAGAGGAATTACATTCAATGCCCTTTCAGTTATGATTGGATTTATAGCTTTAATGACATCAGAATTCGTACCAATAATTCAATTTGGATATTTAGTAGTTTTTTCAGTATTTACTTGTCTTGTGGCTTCAATTTTATTAATTCCTTCAATTTGCCTAATCTACAAACCAAAATTTTTAGAAGAATAATATGAAAATGTACTTAACTATAATAGTGTCTTTTGTTTGTGGTTTTTTTACTAAAGGTCAAGAAGCTAAAGATATTATTTATAAAACATTTACAATAAATAAAATGGAAGGAACAGAAGCTATTTCTCATTTAACAATAAAAGATTCAAAGGGAAGGAAAAGAGAAAGAAAAATTACTATGGCCACAAAAATTTATGATAATGGGAAAACTGAAAAAAAAATTATGCGTTTTATCGAACCCCCTGAAATTAAAGGAACTAGTATGTTAACTTTTGATTATAGTGAAGGAGATGATGATATGTGGATATATATGCCAGCCCTTAGAAAAACTAGAAGAATAGTTTCTAATGAAAAATCGAAAAGCTTTATGGGATCTGAGTTTTCCAATGCAGATATGGTAATTCCAAATCTTAATGAATTTACTTATAAAATGATTTCTAAAAATGAACTAATTGATGGTGTAGAATGTTGGAATATAATTATGAAACCTAAAAGTGAAGAAATAGCTAATAATTATGGTTATTCAAAAAGAAAACTATCGATTGGAAAAAAAGATTTAGTAATAAGAAAAGGAGAAGTATATGATCTTTCTGATGAACTACTAAAAACAATGAATGTTAAAAAGGTTGAACTTGTTGATCCAAAAAATAAAAAATATCAAAATACAATAATGGAAATTTACAATGAACAAAATGGAAGGAGTTCAATTTTTGAAATTGAAAAAATAATTTACAACCCTAATGTAAAAGATATATATTTTACGACTAAATATCTTGAAAATTAATTTAAAATTTTAATCATATTAATAAAAAAACAAACCCTACTTTATTAACAAATTATATTTACCTGCAACTTCTATGCAGGAGCTGCTTCCATTATCATTTATTATTGTTTGATTTTCTATTTTATCTATCAAGATTAAATTTATTATTGAATTCATGCTCTCCTCGATCCTAGAATCCATAAATCCTTGAATTGGCGCTGTCAATTTTGTTGATTTAGACCTAATGGCTTTAACAATTATTTTGTAATTATTATTTTCCATTTCAATTAAAACTTCTTCTTTACTAATAGAGCACTTTTTAAGCTTTGAAAAATTATAAGTTGTAAATTCAATTATATTACCATTAATATAAATACCAGCAATAAACCCAATAAAAGAAAAGCCTCTCAAAGGAATCTTTGCAACAGATAACTTAAAAGAAATATTTTTATTACTAAAATGATTTGATTGCATCCAAACATATCCTAATGGAAAGGAATGCCCCCAATCCTTTTCAGTATAGCCTCTTCCATTATCAAAATTTATTCTCTTCTTATTTATGGTTAATTCTCCTGAAATACTATGATTCATGCTTAATATTCCATGATAACACTCCATAAAGGGTAAAAAAGAAAAAGGACCCATAATTCCAGGAGAAAAAAATGATTTTGACCATGGAGTAAGATTTTTAAAAAGTAATTTTCCTTTAATATTAGGAAGATCTAATTCAATTGAATTTAACTTAAATCTATTGTTTACAATTCTTACATCATGAACCAAAGGGTTGGCTTTGAATTTATCAAAAGAAAATTTAATATAATTAGAGTTAAATTTTTTGCCATCTAAAATTTGTATAAAAGCTTGTTTTAGACCATTTTCATCCATTGCAATTCCAGGAATAAAAGCAAATGCATGATCTTGATCTTTAGATACAATTTTATAATACCAACCCTCAAAAAATTTCTTTTTTTTTCCCCAACCATGATAAAGTTCAGGGTTCCATATTGCTTTAAGTCTTCTGAAAATCAACTTTTTAATAATTAAATTATATTAATTGGCAATAATTTATTGATTTATTTGTTTTAATATTGAAAAGTAATAAATTATTTGCAATGAAATCTTCAAAAGAAAAATCAACAAATTCTGGTGATAGCATAAATGCAGGAAATGGTAAATGGAAATTTTCAGGTGAAATGGTTAAAAATTTTGAACAACACGTAAAAAAGTCTGTTCCGATATATAGTGAAGGTCAAAACTTAATTAAGAATTTAAGTGAATACTTTATTAAAAATGATTCACTGATAATTGACCTTTACCACCTGCAAATTTTCTTTCTCTTAAATCTATTGACTGCTGAATAGATGTATTTACATCATAATTCTTCATAAATTTTCTATCTGTTGTACTATCTGCTACGGCACGTTTGATACCATTATAATCTTGTGGTAAAACTTCTTCAACTACACCACTTCTAGTTTTATCAATTGATTTTAAATATGCCATTGTTGTGGAACGTTCACCAGGACCCATATATTCATTATTATCATCTCTTTGTGTTGGATTTGCTGGTTGTTGGTTATCATAATAAATAATTCAAGTTTTATTATGTCCATGCCCCATAAAATAATTTTCTGATTGTAAATTTCAAAATGTTTCATTTGCTGGTTGATTATTTCTGTAAATTGTATGGTTAACTCTACCATAAGGATTAGTAGTAACTGTATCTCCAATATATTCTTCAACTAGAGTTGGATTTGCCGGTTGATTATTTCTTGTAGTTGAAT
>CAYUZY010000095.1:0-7406 GCA_964448645.1 uncultured Flavobacteriaceae bacterium | reverse complement strand
TTTTCCATTTAAATGTCTAGCTGCTCTTCCAATAGTTTGAGTAAGTGATCTGTTAGATCTAAGAAAACCTTCTTTATCAGCATCTAAAATAACAACCAAAGATACCTCAGGCAGATCAAGTCCTTCTCTTAAGAGATTAACGCCAATTAAAACATCAAAAAGCCCTTCTCTTAACCCTTGCATTATTTCAACTCTTTCAAGTGTATCTACATCACTATGAATGTATTTACATCTTATACTTACTTTACTTAAATACTTTGTTAATTCTTCGGCCATTTTTTTTGTAAGAGTTGTAACAAGAATTCTTTCTTCTTTTTCAATTCTTTGATGAATTTCTTCTATTAAATCATCTATTTGATTTTTAGATGGTCTGACATCTATAGTTGGATCTAGAAGTCCAGTGGGCCTTATAATTTGTTCAATAATTAATCCCTCTGTTTTTTCCATTTCATAATCTGCTGGAGTAGCACTAGTATATAGAACAATATTTTGTAAAGACTCAAATTCTTCAAATTTCAAAGGTCTATTATCCATAGCAGCTGGTAATCTAAAACCATACTCTACTAATGTTTGTTTTCTACTTTTATCACCACCGAACATGGCATGAACTTGAGATATAGTTACATGACTTTCATCTACTATCATAAGGTAATCTTTAGGAAAGTAATCTAAAAGACAAAAAGGCCTAGTTCCCGGTTTTCTTCCATCAAGGTATCTTGAATAATTTTCAATTCCTGAACAATATCCAAGCTCCTTCATCATTTCAATATCAAATTCAGTTCTTTCAAGTAGCCTTTTTGATTCTAGGTATTTACCAATATCTTTAAAATAATCAACTTGTTTTACCAAATCATTTTGGATTTCTTTAATTGCATTTTCAATAGAAAGAGGTGTTGTTACAAAAATATTAGCAGGAAAGAGAGTTAAATCTTGTAAGTTTTGAATTACATTAAAATTAAGCAGATCAAAAGATTCAATTTTTTCCACTTCATCTCCAAAAAAATGAATTTTATAAGCTATATCACTGTAGCTAGGAAAAACATCAATAATGTCTCCTTTAACTCTAAAGGTTCCTCTTTTAAATTCATCATCTGACCGAGAATATAAACTTTGAACTAAATTATGCATAAATTTTGTTCTAGAAATTATTTGATCACATTTGATTTGAATAGTATTTTTTTTAAACTCAACTGGATTACCAATTCCATAAAGGCATGAAACAGATGCAACAACTATAACATCTCTTCTTCCAGAAAGTAATGTTGAAGTTGTGCTAAGTCTTAATTTTTCAATTTCCTCATTTATGGATAAGTCTTTTTCAATGTAAGTCCCTGTAATTGGCATATATGCTTCAGGTTGATAGTAATCATAATATGAAACAAAATATTCAACAGCATTTTCTGGGAAGAATGATTTAAATTCTGAATAGAGTTGAGCAGCAAGTGTTTTATTATGAGCTAAAACCAATGTTGGTCTATTTAATTTTTGAATTACATTGGCCATTGTAAAAGTTTTACCTGATCCAGTTACACCTTGCAGAACTATATGAGAACAGTTATCATTAAAATTATTAACTATTTCGTTAATAGCTTCTGGTTGATCTCCTTTTGGCTTAAAATTTGAAACAACTTTAAATTTCATATAATCATTAAAATGTGCAAATTTACTAAGATAAAGTCTATTAACACCTTGGTTATAGAATAGTTATTATTCAAAAAGGTAGTATTTTTGAAAAAAAAGTATTGGATAAACTTATTTCTAAAAAAAAACCATTTTTTTCTATTTCTAAAGAATTAGAGAAATATTTGAATCTATATAATAGATGGATTGAAACTCCAATATTTTATTCTGATTTATTAAGGTTTTCTGGATCCGTTTCTGTTTTTGATAAAAATGATCAGGATACTTTATGGATTAGAGTTTATTATTCAGAGACAGAAAGAAATGAAATTGATTTTAATTTAAAAAAAATATATACACTTCTACATTCTGATGGAAATGAATCAGGAATTCAGCATTTGAATATTGATGCCATTGATTATTGTACATTTGGCAATTCTAAACCATTTAGAATTAAAATTCGAAATATTTTAAATGACAATTTTACTTATTTCTATGTAAAAAAAACAGATGCTTCAAGGGTCTATGGTTTAGAATTTGAACACATGTTGTCTCCTTATAATTTAAATTTTTTGATTAACAGAAATTCTCTTATTGAAGAGCATATATCTGGTATTCCAGGTGATCTTTTTATTAAAGATTTTCTCCCTAAATGTAATGATTCTGAAAAATCACAAATAGCAAAAGAGTATGTAAAATTTAATGAAAGGACTATGATAAGGTTACTTGGTGACATGAGATCATATAATTATGTAGTTGTTCCAACTCATGATTTTGATCAAGTTGTTTATAAAATTAGAGCCATTGATTTTGATCAACAATCATTTGAAGGAAAATTTTCGGTTTATAGACCTCAATTTTTTAAAGAAAATTTTCCTATGATGAATTTAGTTAAGTTGAAATTAAACCATAATTCAATTAATCAGTATAAAATAGAAGAGAGATCTATTGTTGCAAGAAGAATAATGAGTTCTGGAAAAAGATTAAATGAGTTAGTTAAAATTATGCAGAAACAAAAATTAACTAAACCAGAAAATCTTAAAAAATTAAAATTAGAATTATATAAGTTTACAAATGATGAGAAATTCAGAAATAGTAAATCAATGGGAGATATAATTAGTGCTTCTTTTGATTTTGTTAGAAACCATTATTTGAAAGTGGATCTTTATAATTTATTTCAATAAAAGTTTTTTTCATTTTGTTCAATGTTTGAATCATTGGATTTGTTTTGCGCATTATTAAATTTTTTTTCTGGAGCTTTCTCAGGCACTTCTCCCTCTGAGTTAATTAAATTTGGATAAGTAGTTCCCTTTTTTATTTCACCAATTTCCATTAATTCAATAAAAAATGTCCACAAATTTAAAAAATCATAAACGTAAAGCAATTTGTTGTTTTCAGAATTAATATGAGTTTTTAATTCTTCATCTTTCATTGTAGGGTTCTCTGGTCCAAAGTCATTTAATGGTAATTCATCTCCTTGGGTCCATTCATTATCAGTTTTGTAAAATGAAGCCATTTCATTCCCTAAAAAACCAAAACTTTTAATTATTGAATTATGAAGTTCTTCAAGTGTACTTGACTCATTAACTTCAATATCTCTGAAAACATCATCTTTTGTATCTAAAATAACTCTAAATCTATAAATCATTTTATTGTGTTTTTGTTAATTTCTATTATAAAATATGTTTGTGCCCCTATTAAAATTGACGCAAATAGTAGATGTAAGGGTTGCGAAAATAAAGGAAAATTAAAATAATACATTAATATTCCAGTCAAAATTTCACAGCCTATCATTAATATTATTATTTTAAAAGCAAAGGGTATCATTCCAGATTTAAAAAATTTGTATCCTATATAAAAATGAATTAATAAAACTAAAATAGAAAAACTTCTATGAATGTAAAAAATAATTGGAGGAGTTTTCTGCCAAATATTTGATAAACTATTATTTGACAATTTAAATATTTGATCAACATATTCTCTAACTTGAGTCCCCATAAATATTTGACTAAGTGTTACAATAAATCCTAATATTAATATCGTTTTAAATTCTTTTGAGATTGCGTAATTATATTCTTTTTTTTGTGAAAATTGAATTAAAATAACCATTAAAACTACTAATAGAATAGCTAAAGAAAGATGAATTGTAATCTTAATTGGCATTAGGTTTGAATCTACAACTATTTTTCCAAGCCAAGCTTGAAACCCCATTAGAAATAATGTTATAATTGAAAAAATTGGAATTATTTTTTTTTCTTTCAAGTAAGAAAAAGAGAAGAAAGTCATTATTAAAACAGAAAGACCAGATAATGCACCAATTAGCCTGTTTATATACTCAATCCATGTATGGTAAGGATTAAATAAAGAATAGTTGTGTTTTGTATATAATATCCAATTTGATTTATTATAATTCGTTCCACTTTTAAATTTATTTTTTGAGCTATATAGTTTATCCTTTATTATAATTATTTGTCCTTTGGTATAATTATAATTTTGTTTCCAATCTAATTGACTTCTATTATTAGGAGGAATTAAGTATCCAAAGCATTTTGGCCAGTCAGGACAACCCATTCCACTTCCTGTCATTCTAACAGTTGATCCGGCAAGAATAACTAAATAAATTAGTATTAAACTAATTTTTGAAAATAGTTTAAATTTATTTTTCATTAAACTTTAAGCCTAATTTTTCACCAATTTTTTTCATTAATTTAAAAGTAGATTTATATTCATTTTTCACTTCACCTTCAATAATAGCCTCTTTTATTTTTTCTTTAATTATTCCAATTTCTTTTGAAGGACCTATATTAAATGATTTCATTATTTCTTGACCAGAAATTGGTGGTTGAAAATTTCTAAGATTATCTTTTTCCTCTAAGGCCTTAATTTTATTTCTAACAATTTTAAAATTTTCATGGTAATCCTTGAACAGTTTAGGATTTTTAGTTGTAATATCAGCTTCACAAAGCGTAATAAGATCTCCAATAATATCTCCAGAATCAAAAATTAATCTTCTAATAGCAGAATCAGTTATAAAATCCTCAGAAATTATTATTGGTCTTGAACTTAACAGAACTAATTTTTGAACATATTTCATTTTATTATTTAAAGGAAGTTTTAATCGTTTAAATATTTGATATACCATTTTTGATCCAATAAACTCATGACCATGAAAAGTCCATCCAGTTTTGGAATTATATTTTTTTGATAATGGTTTTCCGACATCATGAAGCAGGGCAGCCCATCTAATCCATAAATCGTTAGATTTTATAGAAATATTGTCAAGAACTTCAAGAGTATGATAGAAATTTTCTTTATGGCTTTTTCCTTCTATCTCTTCAATTCCTTTTAGATTTGTAATTTCTGGAATAATTCTTTTTAGCAATCCTGATTTATCTAAATTCAAAAATCCAATTGAAGGTTTCTTTGATAATATTATTTTATTTAATTCATCAACTATTCGTTCTTTACTAATTATATTAACTCTATCAATATTTTTTTTAATTGATTCAAAAGATTCACTCTCAATATTGAAGTTTAATTGACACGAAAATCTAATTGCCCTAAACATTCTTAGGGGATCATCGGAATATGTTTTATCAGGGTTTAAAGGTGTCTTAATAATTTTATTTTTTAAATCACTTATTCCATTAAAAGGATCAATAAGTTCTCCAAAATTTTTTTTATTTAAACTTATTGCTAATGAATTAATTGTAAAATCCCTTCTATTTTGATCATCTTCTAATGTCCCAATTTTAACTGTAGGTTTTCTGCTATTATGATTATATGATTCTTTTCTAGCCCCAACAATTTCGATAACAAATTTGTTCCATTCAAGCATTGCTGTTCCAAAATTTTTATAAAATTGAATATTTCTTGAGTTATTTAAATTTTTTTTTAAATTTTTTGCCAATTCCATTGCTGAACCAATGATCATTATGTCAATATCTTTTATTTCATTTATATCAAGAAAAATATCTCTAACAAACCCTCCAACTAGGTAAGATTCAATTTTTAAATCGTTTACTGTTTTAGAAATTGTTATAAAAGGTTCTTCTTTTAAAATTTTTAATATTTCTTTTTTCAATTTTTTTATTTTTTTATAAATTCAATTTTATTTGACTTATTAAGTCTAACTATCCTTGATACTTTTTGATTTAAACTCTTATTTTCTAAAGGTACTATGAAGTCTACACCATTCAAAATACTTTTGTTAATTGATTCAAATTTAAAAGGAGTTTCTTCTCCGCTTATATTTGCTGAGGTTGATATTATTGGTTTTCCAAATTTTTCTATTAATTCCTTACAAAATTTATTTTTTGTAACTCTTAAAGCTATAGTATTATCAGAGTTGATAAGAAAAGGGCTAAAGTCTTTAGGATTTTCAAAAATAACTGTTGTTGGGTTATCTGAATTTATGTAGTTTATTAATTTTTCGGGTATTTTTTTTACATGTTTTTCAAGCATTTCTATTGATGAAACTAAACAAATTAATGCTTTTTTATTGTTTCTTTTTTTTATTTTAAAGATTTTCCTAACCACTAGGTCACTACTAGAATCTCCTCCAATACCCCATGAGGTATCCGTTGGATATAGAATTATATTTTCTTTTAATAAATGATTTATAGTATTTTTAATAATCATTTTTATTTTTTTTCAAAAATACTCATTCCCTTTAATTATTTTTTTAAATAATTATAAAGAAAAAATTTGTTAGAAAAGAATTAGTTGGTGAATTTTACATCGAATAAATAAAATCATGATAATAAGAAATCTATATAGTCATAAAAACATCAAACTATTTTATTATTTAGGAGGGTATTTAAGATTAATTTTTCCGTTGTTAAAAAATAGAAATAATTATATAAAAAGATTATTAAAAAAATTTAGCAAAGAAAAAGACTATATAAAAATTAGAGTAAACTATTATAATAAAATCAATTATAATATAAAACCTAGTGATGACTGGATTCCAAATTCAGATATGAAAATTCCAAATCAAGGAACAGTATATTTTTTCGATTTAAAAGAATATGTAAGATTTTATCCTAGTAAATTTTTAGTAAGGTTTCTTTTTGGTGATATCACTAAGATTCCAAGATCTGCATCATTTGTTAAAACAAGACCAATAAAAGGTGATAATCGAAATTCTGTTTTATTTAAGCTCAATAAAGTAAGGCATTTTACTTATATCAAAGATAGAGTTAAATTTTCAGAAAAATTAAATATTTTAATAGGTAGAAACGCTGTTCAGCAAAAACAAAGAATAGATTTTTTTAAAAAATATTTTGATCATTCATTATGTGATTTAGGGCAAATTAACAGGGGAACAAATCATGACAAATGGTTTAAAAAGAAAATTTCAATTAACGAACACCTTAAATATAAATTTATACTTTGTATAGAAGGGTATGATGTAGCTACTAATTTGAAATGGGTTATGTCTTCAAATTCAATTGCTGTAATGCCTAAGCCTAAATTTGAAAGTTGGCTTATGGAAGGAAAATTAAAACCCAATTTTCATTATATACTGATTAAAGATGATTTTTCTGATTTAGAGGAAAGATTAAATTATTATATAGAAAATACTGCCGAAGCAAAAGAAATAATAATTAATTCAAATAAATATATTGAACAGTTTCAAAACAAAAGGAGGGAAGATTTGATTTCATTATTGATTTTGGAAAAATACTTTCATTATAGTGATCAAATCAATTCAAGTTTTTTTGAAGATTTTTTGAAATAAATGTTTTAAACGGATACATTATATTCTCTTAGAGCTTTATTTA
>CAYUZY010000094.1:0-7567 GCA_964448645.1 uncultured Flavobacteriaceae bacterium | reverse complement strand
ATTTCCCAACGTCTTTTGGCAAAATTATCAACTAACACAACATCATCTCCTCTGTTAGAAAAATGCATCGCTGTTGGCCAACCTAAATAACCGTCTCCACCTAATATAAGTAGTCTCATAATTTATAGTCTTTCTATTTTAAACAGATTTTAAGATTTAGATTAATAGTGAATTTAAATAAGATTGTAAAAATTAAAAAAATCTCCTTCTTCCATATTATATTTTAATTTCTTCCCAATAACATAATCTTTTTTAGAGGGAGGCATCCCTGTTCCAGGTCTTTTAATAGCAATGTCATCCTTATCAACAATTGCACCTTTCTTTAAAAACCTCGATGCTACAAGTGATTTTAATGCCCATAGTTTTCCTTTTTCTTCACATAGAGCAATATCTTTTTCTTTGTTACCAATCATTTTTTCAAATTGTCTAATATTTTTTACTAATTTTGGAAAATCTTTGGGACCACTTGAAACCTTCCAATCTTGTGCATTAGGAATATTTTTCAAAATAGTTATATGCCTTTCAATTATGTTTGCACCTCTTGCAACAGCTGCCAGAACAGCATTTCCATCTTTTGAGTGGTCTGAATATCCTACTGGACCATTAAAATATGATCTCATTTGATCCATTGCTGACAAATTAATTTGATCTATTGGAACAGGATAACTTGTTACACAATGTAAAAGACAAACATTTTGACAATTACTCTCTGAACAAGCATAAAGTATTTTTTTAACATCTTCATTATTACACATTCCTGTTGAAATAATAATAGGTTTACCCAACATTCCTAACTTTTTTATAAACTCTAAATTATTCTTTTCACCTGAACCAACTTTAACAGAGGAAACATTTAATTTCTTTAGCCATTCAATTCTTGAATCATCATGTGCTGTAGTTAGAAAAATTATTCCTTTTTGTTTGCACCTTTCCTTAATCTCATAGATTTGATCAAAATTTAAATTTCTTGACCTTAATCTTTCTTTCCAATCATTAGCATTCTTAGAAATAAGGTTATCCACATCAAAAATTTGCGTTTTAAAAACATCAGCACCAGAATCGACAGCCATATCAACAAGATCTCTAGCAATTTTAATGTCACCAAAATGAGATATTCCTGCCTCTGCAATAATTAAGGCTGGATTATCTATACCTACTTTACGTCCTTGAATTGAAATAGTTTTTTTAAAAGCCATATATTTATAAACTAAGTTTTATTCATTCCTTTAACAGGCCTCTGAATGTTTTAGAATTACTATATACAAAATCAAATGTACCAGAGTTTATTAACCTACCTTTATTTAATAATAAAATATTATCTACATTTTTTAGATTAGTTAAATTATGAGTAATTATAATTATAGTAGTTTTATTTTTGAGTCTATTTAAAACCCTAAAAATATCTTGTTCATTTTTATGGTCAAGAGCATTTGTAGCTTCATCTAAGATTAGTAAAGATGGTTTTTTAAATAATGCTCTTGCTATTGCAATTCTTTGTTTCTGGCCTCCAGAAATTTTAGAACCTCTTTCACCAACATTTGTATTCAACCCCAAAGGTAATTCTTTTATAAAATCTCTAAGTTGAGCATCATCTATACAAGTTTCAAGAAAATTTTCACTTCCTGAACTTATTTTTTGAGAAAAGATAATATTTTCTTTAAGATTTCCATCTATTAGAAAGGGAGACTGGGGAACATAACCAACTTGTCTAATCCATACACTTTTATCGAATGTATTAATACTTTTCCCGTCGATAAATATATTACCTTTATCTAGGTATAGTAAGCCCAATAGAAGATCAATTAAAGTACTTTTACCTGAACCAGAATATCCAACTAAACCATAAATTTTATTTTTTTTTAAAGTAAAGGAAATATTTTTTAAAGCTGGTGTTTTAGTTTTTTCGTAATAAAAAGTTACCCTTTCAAAATCAATATTCTTCCAATTACCTGTTAATTTAGTTTTTTTATTTTTCAAATTATTTTCTTGTTTTGAAAGATTTAATTCTTTTGTTTCATGGAGCGTGTCTCTATAATTTTTTATTCCATAAATAAAAGGCTCAACATTAAGCAGTGCTCCAGCATTTCCAATAATACGGTTTATAGAGGGTACTATTCTAGATGAAATCATTAATGCTAGTGCTAAATATGTTGCAATTTCAGTTCCTGAAAACCCTGTCATCCACAAAAAAATTGTTATAAATACTAAACCTGATTGTATAATAAATAGAAATGCAGTTGGATAAACTTTTCCCCAAAATTTCAGCCAAAGTGAGGCATTTGTAGCGTCATTAATAGTTCTATTAAATGCTGAAAGAAAAAAAGTTTCTTTTGAACTTATTTTAATATCTTTTATGCCTAAAAATATTTGGTTAATTGATAAATTTGACGTGTCAGCGGTAACTCTCTGTATAGATGAATATTTTTTTATTTGTGGTTTACATATTAGTAAAAGAAAGAAACCCAAAAAAGCTACCAAAACAACTGCCATTATACCTTGAATAGGAAATAAGAAAACTACCAATAAACCTAGAAAAACAAACACTATTAGATCACTAAAAAGTGAGAGAATTAATCCAACAAAATCTCTACTCCACAATGGTATATCATGATAAAATAGACGAGTATTTTTGGAAGAGTTTTTATTCAAAAACCATTCGTAAGGTGTATTCAAGCTTTCCATCATAAGATCACTTGATAATCTTCGCCAACATGAAGAACTAAATTTTAGTGAAAAAAAAGTTACTACTAAATTTAAAATTGAAGCAAGGATAAGAAGGAAAAGTGAAGCTAAAGTAAGGTAAAGTGTAAATTGAAATTCTGATGGTTTTCCAAGAAAATTAAATAATGCAATAAAATACTTATTATCTTCTATTTTTGATGGTTCTAAAATAAAAGTAATTAAAGGAAAAATTGAACCAAATGCGATAGTTTCTATAAGACCACCCAAAGTAATTACAACTGCAATAGCAATCAAAACATTTTTCTCTTTTTTGCTCAAAAAACTTAAGCCGGCATTTACAACAGGATATTTAAAATAATTTTTCATTAAAATTAAATAAGATCTATATGAAATAATCATTTTTCATTGCAGTCCCCCTAGATAAGTCTCTACTAGCTTTTTTACCAAGAATTTTTCTAAAAAGTTAACAATTAATGTAATCCATTATAAAGTTCTCTTAATTGATTGATGACTGATTTTTTTCCAAACTTATTAAAAATATGATCGTTGGCTAATTTACCCATTTTTTTTGCAATAACTGGATTTTTAATTAATTTTAAAATTGCATTTGCCAAAGCAAATGAGTCTAGCTTTTCAACTAACAAGCCTGTTTTGCCATGTTCAACTGCTTCAGGTATACCTCCAACATTAGTAGCAACTATGGGTTTAAAATGTCTTCCAGCATCAATAGTTGACCATCCAAGTGGTTCAGGCCAGGTTGAAGGCAGAACTACTAAATCACAAAGACCATAAAGTTCTGATATAATTTCTTGATTTACATATCCCATAATTATACAGTTTTGTTTATTTATAATCCACTTATCTTCAGTTAAATTTCCACAAACTATTAACATTGCATCAGGGATATCTTTCAATAAGATATCATGTGCTTTAAATAAAACATCTGCACCTTTTCCTTTAGTAACTTTACCAACATAAAGAATTAGAGGAATTTTTTTATTTTTTAATTCTTTTATTTTCTCAATTTTTTCATGAAAAAAATTTTTTCTATTAACCTTTTCTGCAATTGCATAAACAACTTTAAGTTTTTTTCGATCTGAAAAAAAGTTGAGAGATGAATATAAATTTAACAGACCATTAGAAGCAAAAACAATTTTGTTTGCGGAAGAAATATTTTTTTTTCGGTTAAGATAGATCAAGTATGGAACCGAAGATCTCAATAATCCATATGATTTACTTACTTTAGATAACCTTTTTTCAAATGGACCAGACCATCTGTTGATATAACAATCAATATGTTTAAAAGTAGAACATTTATTTGGTGGTGAATAATTATCTTTTTCCATCAAGCAAGGGGCACCAATACTACAAATAAGGCCTGTGTCACGTATATGTGCAATAAAAGGAACTTTCATTTTTCTTGCTGCAATAGAGGCTCCTTGAATTATCAATGGGTGCTGCGCATGTATACAATATATATCTTTACTCTCAAAGTTATTGAGGATTACTCTTACAATATTATTTTGAGTAAAAGGATTATAAAAATATCTAGAAGAAATTTGTTCACCAATTTTTAAATTAATTCCCGAATTAAAGTTTACTATATTAATCCCATTTATTTCTTGAATAAATTCTGATCCAAATTTAGGAGTAACAATACTTACATCATAACCTATTTCAATAAGTGCCCTTGCATGTAATTGAGTTGTCCTCTCAGCTCCTCCAGCTCCATATGGTGGATAGTATGGTGCTACATAAATAATTTTTTTTCTTTTGCTCACTAATATCGTAACCTATAAAAATTTTTAATATTTTCAATAGTATAGTTTATCTCATTATCTTCTAATTCAGGATAAATAGGTAAGGATAATACTTTTTTTGAAAATTGTTCTACTACAGGTAAGCTTAAATTTTTAGCAAATTTAGAAAATTGTTTTTGTTGATGCAAAGGTATTGCGTAATGAATCTTAGTTCCAATACCTTTGTCTGCCAAATATTCCTGCAATTTATCCCTATCCTCACAACATATAACAAATTTGTGAAAGTTATGAATATTTCCATTTAGAACTTTTAAAGTATTTATTTGGTTAATATCTTTTAATTCATTTAAAAATATTTTAGCTACATAATTACGTTTTTGCTGCCATTTATTTAAATATCTTAACTTAGTATTTAAAATCAAAGCCTGGATTTCAGAAATTTGACTGTTAAACCCTGGTTTTGGATATTCACTATTTCCAATATGTCCATGATATCTTAATAACTCAATATTTTTTGATATTTCTTTATCATCAGTTAAAACTGCACCACCAGAACCATATGCTCCAATAACTTTTGTTGGATCAAAACTAATACATGTTATTTTCCCTTGACTTCCTATTGGTTTATTAAATCTTAAAGAGCCAAGAGATTGAGCTGCATCTTCAATAATTGGAATATTATCTAAATTGGTTACTTTCGTAATTTCTTCCAAAGGTTGAATTTGTCCATATAGATGAACAGCAATAATTGCATCAATTTTTTTCTTATCTAATAATTCATAAATATAGTTTTCATCAGGCAGCATTGTTTCAGGACTTACATCTAAAAAAACTGGTATGAGATTATTATGTAAAATGATTGAGGCTGATGAAATAAAAGACATAGCAGGAACTGCTACTTTACTACCTTTTGGTAAATTTAACGATAATAATGATAAATTAAGTGCATCTGTTCCACTTCCTACTGAAATGCAAAATTTATTATTTGTTATTTTTGAGATTGAATTTTCTAATATTTTAGTCTGTGGCCCTTGGAGAACCTTTCCAGATGATAATACTTGTTCTATTCCATTTATGGTTTCTTTTTTTAAATCTTTGAATTGCTTATCTAATCTTATAAAAGGTATCTGAGTCATTTTTAATAATTAATTATTTTTGCTGGAACTCCAGCTATTTTTGTTTTATCTGGAACATCAGATATAACAACTGATCCCGCTCCAATCACTACATCTTCACCAATATTTATTCCTGGTATGATTTTAGCCCCACTATATATGTATGTTCTTTTTCCAACCTTAACATTTCCTGTTAAAATAGCTCCAGGTGCTATATTCACAAAGTCAGAAATTTTACAATCATGTTCAATAATACTCCCAGAGTGAACAATGCAATGTTCTCCAATTACAACATCTGGAGATAAAACCACACCTGGGTTAATAATAGTTCCTCGCCCTATTATTGAGGAATATGATATTTGTGTTTTTGGATGAATAATTGAAAAAAAATTTACACCATTATGTTTAATTTTTTTTATAATTTTTTCCTTAAGATAATTATTTCCATGAGCAATTATAACCTCATAATTTGGTAATGTAATTAATTGCATAGCAGTCTCAAGATTGAGTGAAACTTCAAATCCTTCAATATTAGAACCCAAATATTTTTCTCCTTCAATATCTGCAAGAATAACATCATTTATTATGAAACTTTTATGTTTGTTTTTTAAGTATTTTATTGTTTCAATTACATACTTTGCTTGGGAACCGCATCCTAAAACAATTAGTTTTTTATTCATTTAATTTATATTAAAATTCGTTGTTTTTTAAATGATCAATGTATTTTGATACACCTTTATCAAGATCTATAGTCGGGTTGAAGTTAAAATCTTTTTTTGCTCTGGTAATATCTAAAGTTCCTCTTGATGGAATATATGAGGGCTTAGGACGATAGTTAATTTTAATATTAGGAAAATATTTAATAATTATTTCTGCAAGCTCCTTTAATGACCTTGCCTCACCTCTAGTTATATTATACTCATTACCTCCTATTCCACTTTTCAATGAACATAAACTTATACCATTTGATATATCTTCAATGAAAGTAAAATCCATCTTCAAACTACCATCTCCATCAATTGTAAGAGGTTTACCTTGAATTGCACTCAATATAAATTTTCTTACTACTCTGTTATTAGCATCATAAGGCCCATAAACTGCTGAGGGTCTTATTATGACTGATTCTATAGAGTAATTTTTTGAATACCCTTTGACAATTAACTCTCCAGCTAATTTGAATGCACCATATATATCTTTTGGTTCTTTATCATGATTCTCTGATACTGGGTTAGTTTTAAAATCACCGTATACCATGCTTGATGAAACAAATACTAATCTACAATGATGATTAAAATCTCTCATGATTTCCAAAATATTTTGAGTACTATTTAAAATTGAATTGTATGCTTCTTCAGTATGTTTAAGGGCTAAAGCAGCAAGAGGCATTGAAGCCATATGTATTATTATATCTGGCTTAATAAAATTTAAATTTCGTCTTAAAAAATCTTTATTCAGAGTATCCCCTCTAATAAAGTTTATTTTATTGAAAACTGATTGTAATCGATCATTATAATTTAGTTGAATCGAATTTGGATTTGGAATCGAATAAATTACAAAAGAGTCATAAACTGTGACTTCATGGCCAAGAGAAACTAAATTTATGGCTACTTTGCTTCCAACAAAACCAGCCCCACCAGTAATAAATATTTTTTTCATATTTAATGCCTAACTATTAATTAACTTTGAAATTTCTTTCACTATAAATTCAATGTCTTCATTTAGAAGACTTGGGTATATCGGTAAAGAAAGACATTTTTCATAGTACTTAATAGCACCTTGAAAATTTAAATCTAAATTTAAATTATTTTTTCTCCAATAAGGTTGCATATGAAGAGGAATATAATGAACTTGGGTATTAATACCAGATTTCCTCAACTGCTTCATAAATCTTTCTTTATTAACATCCATTCTTTCAAAATCAATCAATACTGGGTAAAGATGCCAAGAACTTTTGCAATCTTTAACTTTTTTTATTGGCTTTAAGATTGGCTTAAGAGGCATTAATAATTT
>CAYUZY010000093.1:0-7606 GCA_964448645.1 uncultured Flavobacteriaceae bacterium | reverse complement strand
AATTGCAAGCTTTCCAACATCTTTTGGAGGATTGATTATTAGTAAAACAGACCATATGGCTCAAGAAGATGCACTACGAATTAATTGGACGAAATCAGATGGAGATTATTTTAGAATTTCATCTGCTAAGTCAAATGATATGTCAAGACAGTCTAATGGTGCTATGGAATTAACTTTTAATGCAAAATCATTTACTGATTCTGATGCTATTGTGCAAATTGGACAATGTTATAATAGTACAAATTGTGATAATACTTTAGAGATCAATATAAATAAAAACTGGAAAGAGTATAGAATTAGCTTAAGTTGTTTTGAAAAATTAGGAGTAGACATGACCGATATAACTTCTGCATTATTAATAAAAGGAGAAAAGGGTGTCGATATTGGTTTGAGTGATGTCCGATTGGAATCAGATATAGATGCTAAACCTGGTTGTGATGGTAATTAACATTTCAAAATAAAAATTTTAAAACTAATTTTTTGAAAATTTAGAATGTAACGTTTGCTACTCTTATTAAAAAATGTTAAGTTTGCGTTACATTAATAAAAAATATAAAACTATGGAATATCAAACTGAACTTTTAATACCTCTTTTTGGAATGCTAACTGGAATCATAATACCAGTTGCTGTATTTATCTGGCTATATAAAGATGCAAAAGGAAAAAGAGAGACTGTACTGGAAATATCTAAACACTTGGATGACCCTGCCAAATTGGAGGAGTTATTAAAAATTTTTGAGGAGCGTAAAAAAGAACCTATAGATTATCGTAGAAATGGAGTTATCACAATTTTTGTTGGCATTGGACTTTATTTACTTGGTTTTTTAGCTTTAGGACGTGTATTAGAAGGTGTTGGAGCTTTAGTTGGTTTAATTGGTATTGGAACTATGATAGCTGGGTATCTTTATCCAAACACAGGTAAAGAATTAACTGATGCTGTTGAAGAGTTTGAAAAGAAGTAAATTTTGGGAAGAAACCATAAAAAACTTCTAAATAACTTAGAAGAATTTAGAAAATCTGCTGGTTTAACTCAGCAGGAACTATCTGTCGCTGCAGAGGTTTCTAGAAAGAGTATAAACGCTATTGAGAATGGTATATATATTCCATCAACAGTTCTAGCTCTTAAAATTGCAAAAACTATTAATTGTAAAGTAGAAGACTTATTTAAATTACCTTAAAGTGTAGAATTTTAAATTTGTTTAGTTATCTATATTCTTTTTAACATTAATAATCTAAAATCCATCAGTTCTTTACCATTCTTTTTTAATCCTTTTAAAATCAGTTTTCCTTTACCTTTTTGTAAATCAATAACACCCATTTTTAAAGGAATAAAATCTTTGACATATGATTCAATTCTAGGAGATCTATCATTTTCCGCACCAAATTCTTTAGGATTATAGTATTTTTTTATAGAAGAAGAAACTTTGGAATCTAAAAAGCTCAACTCAATTTCTGAATCCAAAGCATCTTTTGCACAAGTATAATAAACAACAACTTCAAATTTCCCACTCTCAGCAACTTCAGCATCCCAAGTTATGGTATCCTCTATATTAATCCAATTTGTTAAATAACTACAGTTCGGATAATAGTTTGATCTTTTAATTAATCCATTAAATTTTGCATCACGAGCTGGAATTTGTGTATTTCTTAGTTTTGGATGACCTATTATAAATGCTCTATCATCTTCTGTTTTTAAATGATTTAACACTTCATTTTTCCATTTAATTTTACTTGTTTTCATCCTGTCAAAAACTCCTTTCTTTTTTAAAGAAATGTCTTTTAATTGATTTGGATCTAGATTCATATCATAAAGATTATTATTATTATCAAGTCTATAATCTTGACTTCTTAAACTAAGTCTACCTCTCCAATAACTATAAATATACCTATCATCCCAGGTAATATTTTTTTCTAAAATTAATTTTTTCAAACTTAAACCATCCAACTTATTCTTAGGTTTTACCTTGATTCCTGCTAAATCTTTTAATGTAGGTAATAAGTCAATTCCTGCTGCAATTTTATTTACTTCTTTTCCTTTTGGAATTACACTTTTCCAATTAATAATCATTGGGGATCTAACTCCTCCTTCATCGGTAGAACCTTTTATTCCTTTCATATCTGCATTCCATCTGTTACCATTAGGTCCATTATCAGATAAAAAAACAATAATTGTTTTTTCATCTATATCTAGTGATTCTAAAGTTTTTAAAATTCTACCAACATTCCAATCAATATTTTCACACATTGCTAAAGCAGCTTTGGTGTGATTGGTTCTTATATCTCTGTTTGTTCCTAAAGATTTGTCCTTAACAGTTTTTGACATAGTACCTTTTTGAGTCAATTCTTTATCTTTAAATTTATTCCAAAATTTGTCAGGTACTTGCATTGGACTATGAGGTGTATTAAAAGGTAAATAGAGAAAAAAAGGATTGTCTTTATTTTTCTTTATAAATTCTATCCCATGATTTGTAAAATCATCTATTATGAACCCTTTTCCTTTAACTAGTTCTCCATTTTTTTCTAAAACAGGACTGAAATAATTTCCCCAATGTCCTGAACAAAATCCATAAAAATCTTCAAATCCTCTAGTATTTGGATGATAGGGCGCTTGCATTCCATTATGCCATTTTCCATATGCTGCTGTTTTATATCCTGAGGATTTAAAAACATCTGCAATTGTTTCTTCATCAATATTTATTCTTTCCCCTCCTAAGGAAACATCGTAGACTCCTGTTCTTACATGATGTCTTCCAGTTAAAATTTCCGCTCTAGTGGGTGAACAAACAGGACTAACAAAAAAACGATTAAATCGTACTCCATCAAGAGCCATTTGATCAATATTTGGGGTATTTATATCTTCATTTCCATTGACACTAAGATCACCCCAACCTTGATCATCTGTTAAAAAAAGAATGATGTTTGGATAGGTATTCTCTTTATTTGATTCGCATGCACTAATTAGAAGATAAATAGCAATGAAAATCTGGATTGATAATTTGTTCATCTATTTTTTTTAATTCTTTTAGATTTAATTTAGTTAATAATAATTATATCTACCATCATATAAGAATTTATGTTGCATCTAATTTATTTTTTTTTATATTTAACGTCGAAAATTTAAGAACTTAAATAATAAAAAATATTATAAAATGAAAAAATTATTCCTTGTCTTAGCCCTTTTTGGTCTTATGACTAGTGTCTCAGCAAACACAATAACAACAAATGACTCAGAAGTCATTGTAAATGATATAATAACTCAAGAAATGGATGAAGGTAACGATCAAGATGGTTCAGCTCAGGAGTCTATTGGATTTACTCAAGAAGCAAAGAAAAGATTTATAGAAGGTGGACCAGGATTTATGGGAATTGTTTTAATATGTCTTATTCTAGGTTTAGCAATTTCGATTGAAAGAATTATCTTCTTAAATCTTTCTACTACAAATACAAAAAAATTAACTGATGGTGTTCAGGAAGCACTTTCTTCTGGAGGAGTTGATGCTGCTAAAGAGTTTTGCAGAAATACTAAAGGACCTGTAGCATCTATTTTTTATCAAGGATTAGATAGAGCTAATGAGGGTGTTGAGAGTGCTGAAAAGGCTGTAATTGCTTATGGAGGTGTTCAAATGGGTCAGTTAGAAAAAAATGTTTCTTGGATCTCATTATTTATTGCTTTAGCTCCAATGCTTGGTTTCATGGGAACTGTAATTGGTATGATTAATGCTTTTGATAAAATTGAAGCAGCTGGAGATATGCAACCATCGTTAGTTGCAGGAGGTATTAAAATTGCTCTTTTAACAACTGTTTTTGGACTAATTGTTGCTATAATCTTGCAAGTATTTTATAATTATATAGTAGCTAAAATTGATAGTATTGTTAATGATATGGAGGATGCATCTATAACATTAGTAGATATTCTTGTTGCTCATAAAAAATAATTTATAAAATGAAATTAGAAAATATTATAAAAATTATTTGTGCGGTATTAGGTTTATTAGGGGTTGTTTTTCTATTTAGAATTATAGCCACAGGGGATGATGAGATAAAAATGGCCGCAAGCATGGGAGATTTTGGTTTAATTTCACCACTTATTTCTCTATCTATGTTTATTTTTTTTATAACTGTCGCAGCAACAATTATTTTTTCTTTGATTAATCTTGCAAGTGATACTGGAAAACTTAAAAAAGCCATGGTTTTTATAGGTTTTTTAATAATAGTTGTAGGAATTGCTTATGCTTCATCTTCTGGTATTGAAACGCCTATGAAAGATGGAGAAATTTTATCAGCATCTGGATCAAGATGGGTTGGTACAGGTATTAGAGTTTTTTATATTCTAGCATCAGTTGCAGTTTTATCAATGATAGCATTTGGAGCAAGAAATATTATAAAAAAATAAATTATGCCTAAAAGATCTGCTCCTGAAGTTAATGCTGGTTCAATGGCTGACATAGCTTTTTTATTATTGATCTTTTTTTTGGTAACCACAACCATAGAAACTGATAGTGGTTTAAATAGAAAGCTTCCCCCAATTGAGGATGTAATTGATCCACCATTAATTAAAGAAAAAAATATTCTGCCTGTTGTAATAAATAAATATAATCAGCTTTTAGTTGAAGAGGAAATTGTTGAATTAAAAGATTTAAGATCTGTTGCCATCGATTTCCTTGATAATGGAGGAGGTAAAGGTGAAGATGCTTGTGATTTTTGTCGAGGTAAGAGAAGCCCTTCTTCATCTGATAATCCTGTAAAAGCAATAATTTCTTTAAAAAATGATCGTGAAACGGCTTATAAAGTTTACATATCAGTTCAAAATGAGTTGGTTGCCGCATACAATGAATTAAGAAATAGAGAGTTTAGTAGGTTGTATCCTAATATGCAAATGAATTTTATTGAAGCTCAAAAAATTTATGATGACCCTAGGACATCAATTGATAGGAAATTGGATTTAAAACCAAAATTATCAGTAATTAAGGAAATGTTTCCTATGAAATTATCTGAAGCAGAACCAAGTAAAACAAGTTAAAAGTATTATTATGTCTAAATTCAAAAAGAAAAAAGGAGGGGATTTACCAGCAATTTCTACAGCTTCTTTACCAGATATTGTGTTTATGTTACTTTTCTTTTTTATGGTAGCTACTGTTATGAGAGATAGTACATTAATGATAGTAAATGTTTTGCCTGCTGCAGATCAAATTCAAAAGCTTGATAAGAAAGATAGAGTAATGTATATATATGCAGGTAGACCATCTAGTAGATATACTGATAAATATGGTACGGGAGCTCGAATTCAATTAAATGATAAGTTTGCAACCGTAGAAGAGGTAGGAGCTTTTGTTTTAGCTGAAAGAGCTGCTAAGAGACAAGAACTTCAGAATGTTTTAACAACTTCTTTAAAAGTTGATGGTCAAACTAAAATGGGTCTAGTTTCAGATATTAAACAAGAATTAAGAAAAGTACAAGCTTTAAAAATTAATTACACAACTCGTGTTGGTGATTATACTCAAAATTTAAACTGAGTCCAAAATTAATTTTATTATTTAATTTTTTTTTTTAAACATAATTTTGAATATTTTAGGTTTATTATAATAAAGCAAAAATATGCAAAAGTTGTTATTTATATTATTGTTATTTCTTCAATTTATTTTAAGTGCTCAATCTTTTAAAGATGATATGGGGTTTTATAGAGAGGACCAGATATATATTGGATTTTCATTCATTTCATTAGATTCCGATAATAAATCTTTTAGTCAAAAAGGTTTGTCTAATCATTTTCAAATGGGTTTTGTAAGAGATATTCCATTAATTTCTTCTGGTAAATTAGCAATTGGTTTAGGTTTAGGGTATTCTTTTCAAAATTATAATTCTAATTTAATAAGATTTAATATTGATAATGAAAATTCAATTTTTATTGTAAATAATAACTTAAATCAAAAATCTAAATTATCTTTTAATTTCATTGAATTTCCAATTTCTTTAAGATGGAGAAATTCTTCGATTAATGATTATCAATTCTGGAGAGTTTATACGGGAATTAAGTTTCAAAGAAATTTTTTTTCAAAATTTAAATATAGCAGTTATGATATAAATAATATTTCTAATGAAGTTATGAATTGGAATAAAGATTTGTATTTAAGTTTTGGATATAACACTTGGAATTTTTATTTCTCTTATGGTTTGAATCAAATTATGAAAAATATAAGGGACCAATACTCTAATAAATCATTTAGAGTTAGACCTCTAAAGATTGGTTTAATTTTTTATTTGTTATAGTTCCTTTCTCATTCTTGATATTGGTATATCTAGTTGTTCTCTATATTTTGCAACTGTTCTTCTAGCTACATTATAACCCTTCTCTTTTAACAGTTTTGAAATCTCTTCATCTGTTATTGGATTCGATTTATTTTCTTTATTTATTAAAGATTCTAAAATATTTTTTATTTCAATAGAAGAAATATTTTCACCATCTTGATTTTTAAACCCTTCAGAAAAAAAGGTTTTGAGAAGTTTAATTCCATATGGAGTATCAATATATTTGCTATTGGCTACTCTGGAAATTGTAGATATGTCCATGTCAATTTTTTCAGCTATATCTTTTAGAATCATAGGTTTTAACTTTCTTTCATCACCAGTTAAAAAATATTCTTTTTGATAATCAATTATGGCATTAATTGTTAAAGACAATGTTTGATATCTTTGCTCAATTGCATTAATAAACCATTGAGCTGAATCAAGTTTTTGTTTTATAAATAGAATGGCATCATTGTCTGACTTAGTTTTATTATTATTATTTACATATCCCTCTAACATTTCTTTATATGAATTGGATATTTTCAATTGAGGAGAATTTCTATTATTTAGAGAGACTTCAATATTACCTTCTTCAATAGTTAAAATAAAGTCTGGTATAATTTGATTCGCAGTTAAATTATAAGATGTTGAAATTCCAGGTTTAGGATTTAATTTAGAAATTACATTAATTGCTTTTTTTAATTCTATTTCTGAAATTTTAAACTTCTCTTGAAGTTTCGAAAAATTTTTTTTTGAAAATAAATCAAAGTATTTTTCTAGAATTTCTATAGCTAATAGTGTTTCGGATTTAGGTTTTTTTTTCTTTCTTAATTGAATTATTAAAGATTCTTTAAGTGATCTTGCTCCAATTCCTGGAGGGTCTAGAGTCTGGATTAACTTTAGGACTTTATTTAACTCATTATCACTAACTATTATATTTTGAGTAAAGGCAATGTCATCAATTATTTCTTCATTGGTCCTTCTAATATATCCACTATCATCAATACTTCCGACTAAAAATTCTGAAATTTTAGTTTCTTTTACATCTAAAATTAAATTTCCCATTTGTTGCAATAAATTTTGATGAAAGCTTATTTCTCCTGATATATTAATTGATTTTTCATCTTCATTTGAGTAATTATTTGAATTGAATTTATAAAAAGGTGTTTCATCTTTATTAATATACTCATCTATTTCAATTTCTTTAGAATCTTTATTTTCTAGATCTTCATAACTACTTTCTAAAATTTCAGTATTTTGATTATCTATACCACTTTCTAAAGCTGGATTTTCACCAATTTCATTTTGAATTTTCTGTTCT
>CAYUZY010000092.1:0-7841 GCA_964448645.1 uncultured Flavobacteriaceae bacterium | reverse complement strand
AGCCAACTTTAGATTATGTAATTGTTAAAATTCCAAGATGGAATTTTGACAAATTTGAAGGTTCAGTTAGAACTTTAGGACTTCAGATGAAATCTGTAGGAGAGGTTATGGGTATTGGAAGATCATTTCAAGAAGCCCTTCATAAAGCAACTCAATCACTCGAAATTAAAAGAAATGGATTAGGTGCTGACGGTAAAGGAATAAAAGATTATGATTTAATTATAAAAAAATTAAGTAATCCTAGCTGGGATAGAGTATTTGTAATTTATGACGCTATTCAGATGGGCATCTCTTTAGAAAGAATATTTGAAATCACAAAAATTGATATGTGGTTTTTATTGCAGTTTTATGAGTTAGCTGAATTGGAAAAAGAAATTTCGACTTTTTCAATTGAATCGATTTCATCTGAAATATTACTAGAAGCTAAACAAAAAGGTTTTGCTGATAGACAAATTGCCCATATGTTGAATTGTTTAGAAAGTCAAGTATATAATAAAAGAAATAAATTAGGTATCAATAGGGTCTATAAGCTTGTTGATACTTGTGCTGCTGAATTTTCCGCTAAGACACCTTATTATTATTCAACTTTTGAAGAAAAATTTCACATTGAAAAAGAGGTTATTAAAAGTGAAAATGAAAGTGTTGTAACTAATAATAAAAAAATAATTGTTTTAGGATCTGGTCCAAATAGAATAGGTCAGGGGATTGAATTTGATTATTGTTGTGTTCATGGGGTAATGGCAGCAAGCGAATGTGGTTATGAGACAATAATGATTAATTGTAATCCTGAAACTGTTTCAACAGATTTTGACATTGCAGATAAATTATATTTTGAGCCGGTTTTTTGGGAACATATATATGATATTATTTGTTTAGAAAAACCTTATGGAGTTATTGTTCAATTAGGAGGTCAAACAGCTTTAAAATTAGCTGAGAAATTAGACAGGTATGGTATTAAAATAATTGGAACAAGTTTTAAATCATTAGATTTGGCTGAAGATCGAGGCAGTTTTTCTACATTATTAAAAAAGAATAAAATACCTTATCCAGAATTTGGAGTTGCAACAACTCCAGATGAAGCCATTAAATTATCAGATAAATTAGATTTTCCAATTTTAGTTAGACCTTCATATGTTTTAGGAGGTCAAGGGATGAAAATAGTAATAAATAAAGAAGAATTAGAATCTCATGTTAGTGATTTATTACAAAAAATCCCCAATAATAAATTGTTATTGGATCACTATTTAGATGGAGCTATTGAAGCTGAAGCTGATGCTATTTGTGATGGTAAAAATGTATATATTATAGGTATAATGGAACATATTGAACCATGTGGTATTCATTCTGGAGATTCAAATGCAACTCTTCCAGTTTTTAATTTAGGAGAATATGTTATTCAGCAAATCAAGGATCATACCCATAATATTGCTCTAGCTCTTAAAACAATTGGTTTAATAAATATTCAATATGCCATTAAGGGTGATAAAGTTTATGTTATAGAGGCAAATCCAAGAGCTTCAAGAACAGTTCCTTTTATATCAAAAGCATATAATGAACCTTATGTAAATTACGCTACAAAAGTTATGTTAAAACATAATAAGGTTACTGATTTCAAATTCAAACCAAGTTTAAAAGGATATGCAATTAAGCAACCAGTATTTTCATTTAATAAGTTTCCGGATGTAAATAAACAATTAGGTCCTGAAATGAAGAGCACTGGAGAAAGTATTCTTTTTATTGAAAATTTAAAAGACGATGATTTTTATAATCTTTATTCTAGAAGAAAAATGTATTTAACTAAATAAGAATTTAGTTTATTTTGAAATTGGATTAAAATCTACATACATTATTTGTTTCTTTTTCATTTTAGGATCTATGATTAGATTTTCTCTATTTACTTCAACTTTTTTATAACTTGTCTTACCACTTCCCGTTATTAAATTGATTGCAATTGAAATTAAAACTTCATTAGGATCACCTAGACTCCCGAGATTAAAAAGATCTTCTTCTTGTTCTATATCTGGAATTAAACCATCTGTATAATCATCAAAACCATCACTATTTGCCATTTTTAATACTATAGGTTGCATTGCATATTTATGATAAGGGTTTTTTGTACCATCATTGTCAATATAGTCGTAGACAGTTATTGATCCAACATTTTTACCACTTGTTAATTCTCCAATATGAATAACATTTATATAAGGTTTTAGACCATTTATTAATAGTTCGCTTGAGGAAGCTGATTCAGAAGTAGTTATTATATATACTTTTTCAAGATTTAAAGAGTTTATTTGCTTGGAATCATCAAATTTATCATCGAATCGATCATTTAAACTTTCAGGATTTTTATCATTCCAATATTCTGTGAGTTTAGAATTCCAATTTTGTTTAGAAAAAACTTTTCCCTTAAATTGACCTGTTATCATACTAGCAATAGCAGTACAAGTAGCCACTGATCCTCCTCCATTGTATCTTAAATCAAGAATAAGATCAGTTATTCCTTCATTTTTAAATTTCCCAAAAGAATCGTTAATTAAGGATGTTTTATTACCAACAAATTGATTGTACATTAAATAACCAATTTTGTTTGAATTTAAAGAAATAATTTTTTCAACTTGAATTGGATTTGATTCAAAATTTTCCTCTTTTACTAGTTCTATATTAATACCATTAGGTTTAAGTGTGCCATCATTTTCAATTTTTGCCATATTAAGTGTATAAGATAGATTTTCTCCATTAAGAAGATTACCGTAATTTTTTGATGTAAGACTTATGCCATCAACTCCGTAAAAATAATCTCCACGCTTAATATTTTTATCATAAGCATCTGAACCCTCAAGAATATACTTAACAATTCCAATAACTTGGTCACAACTAGAATAACAAATCAATTGAAACTCAACTCCATTTGATGAGAACACTCCTTTTAAGAAATTGTCTAATTCTTCATAATCTTCCTGAATCCAACTAAATCGATCATCAGGATGCTTAAGAGATTCAAAGAATTCTTTAGGATCAGGGTTTTCATTAATAAATTCAATATATTTTTCACTATCATTTAATAATGAATCAGATAATTTCACTACACTTTCTTGCCAGTAGTAAAAGTAGTTTAACCCCTGCCATACAAAGTCGCTAATTTGAAGCTCTCCATCAAGATTAATGGCATTGTCATCGGAGTCAATTTTTAAAACTGAATCATTATCTTTTTTACATCCATTTAATATAATTAATGATAATAAAAAAAATAAAATTTTATATTGTTGAATTAACTTCATTGTTTTAAAATTCCTAGATAATTAAATGGGGAAATATTTTTTAGTTCAATTTTAAGTTTTTCTGAAATATCAAGATTATTTATAAAACTATGTAGATTTTTTTTATTAATTGTTTTATGATTTCTGGTTAATCCTTTTAATATTTCATATGGATTATCATACCCTTCTCTTCTTAGAATTGTTTGTATTGCTTCAGAAATAACAACCCAATTTTCTTCTAAATCACTTTTAATTATTTCCTTGTTTATAACAAGTTTTTTTAAACCATTTATAATTGAACTAAAAGCAATAAGAGTATGCCCAAGAGGCACTCCGATATTTCTTAAAACAGTACTGTCGGTTAAGTCTCTTTGAAGTCTTGAAATCGGAAGTTTATTTGAAAAGAAATTTAGTATGGAGTTAGCAATTCCAAGATTTCCTTCAGCATTTTCAAAATCTATAGGATTAACTTTATGAGGCATGGCAGATGATCCAACTTCATTGGATTTAACTTTTTGTTTAAAATAGTCTTGAGATATATACAACCAAATATCCTGATTAAAATCAATAAGTATCGTGTTAATTCTTTTAAGGTTATCACATAATGAAGCAAAAGAATCATAATGTTCAATTTGAGTTGTAGGAAATGAGAAGTTTAAACCTAAGTTTTTAGTAACAAAATTTTCTGCAAATTTTTTCCAGTTAATTTTAGGATATGCTACATTATGAGCATTAAAATTACCAGTTGCACCAGAAAACTTAGCTGAGTTAGGAATTTTTAGAAGTTGATCTCTTTGAATAATTAATCTTTGATTAAAAACATCTAATTCTTTTCCCATAGTTGTAGGAGAGGCCGGTTGACCATGCGTTCTAGCCAGAATGGTTATGTCATTAAACTTAGTTACTAATTTTTTTAAAATTTCAATTATCTTATTCAATTCAATTAAATATATGTCATTTAAAGCTTCTTTAAGAGATAGGGGTATAGCTGTATTGTTTATATCTTGCGATGTAAGACCAAAATGAACGAATTCATTATATTTTAATATGTCTAAATCATTAAATTTTTCTTTAATATAATATTCAACAGCTTTTACATCATGTTTTGTTTTTCTTTCTATTTTTTTAATTTTTATAGCGTCATTTTTTGAAAAATTTGTGTAAATATTTCTTAAATTTTTAAATAATTTAGAATTAAAATTTTTTAATTCTGGAAGAGGAATTTTGCAAAGCGCAATAAAATATTCAATTTCAATTTTTAAACGATATTTTATTAATGATTCTTCTGAAAAATATTTAGAAAGAGATTCAGTTTTTTTTCTATACCTACCATCAATAGGTGAAATAGCATTTAAGGAATTAATTTTCATAATCAATATCTTGTACAAAGATAATCTTATATGTTATATTAATAATTTATTTTTATTTATTATAACTTTAAAATACGATATTCTTCATAACAGTTACTTATACCTTCAAGGATTTGAAGATCATTAGCTTGTTTAATGAAAGTGTCAGAATAATTACAATTTCTTAAGATTTCATCAATATCAATTCTTTCAATTTTTAATAGTTGAGAAAGTACTTGTCTATCAAATTTAGAAGCCAGAAGGTTTTTTATTTCAAAGTCATCTCTCATTTTTTTTAATTTTTTTAATTGTTTAGGATTTTTTCCAAATATATTATGTAAAAAATCAGCTGGGTTAAAAATTGCTCCAATTGCATTCGAGATATTAGAAGAGTTTCTATTACCAGATTCATAACCTATATTGGGAAGCCCTGAAATAATATACCTTTTTGAGGAATTTATAGGAGCATTTTTAACATCAATATCTAAGTAGCCAGTTAATTTATAGGGTCTTATTATAATTTCTTCTAAGGCAAAAGCTAATTCAGTCATTTGAAATTTAGAGTTTCCATATTTAATCATATCATTTGTTACAGCAATCTTTAAAGCTTTGTATCCTAAAAATGAAAAATAAAGTGTATCATTTGTTTTAGCATTTATTTCAAAAACTCCTTTTGAATCAGTTGTTGTTCCAATAACTTGAGTTAAGTTTAAAACGTGTACACTTTGCATTGGCAAACCAGTGCTTTCATTTTCTACAATAGCTCTAAATTGTTTATTTTCTTTTTGAGCATTAGAAGTAAAAAAGAAAAGAAGAATCAGAATATAAAAACTTAATTTTTTAATTTTTTTAATTTTAAAATTAATATATAATCCATATTTAATTTACTATAAAGTTAAATTAATAGTTTTTTTTCAGAAAGAGGATCATTTTATTTATAGCAATTGATCTATGACTAATCAAATTTTTTTCTTTCAAAGATAGCTCTGCAAAAGTTTTATTAAACCCTTTTGGTATGAAAATGGGGTCATATCCAAAACCATTCCTACCTTTAATTTTATCATAAATTCTTCCATTAACTACACCTTCAAAACTAAAAACATTTTTTTCAATAATTAAACTTAAAACTGTTCTAAATCTTGCACTTTTATTATTAAATGTTGAAAGGTTATAAAGAAGTTTTTTAATATTTTTATTGCTGTTAATTGGATAACCAGCATATCTTGATGAATAAACACCTGGTTCATTATTTAAAGAATAAACTTCAAGACCAGTATCATCTGCAAAACAATTTAATCCATATTTTGAGTTAATAAATTTTGCTTTTATAAGTGCATTTTCATGCAATGAATTTCCACTTTCAATTATTTCATTTTCAAATCCAATGTCATGTAAACTAAGAAGTTTAATTTTTTTTGGAATTAAATTTTTTATTTCATGAACTTTATTTTCGTTATGGGTTGCAAAAATTAATTTCATTTAATTATTATGATAGGGATGATTATTTATTATGGTAATTGCTCTATATAACTGTTCGCAAAAGAATAATCTTATCATTTGATGAGAGAAGGTCATTTTAGATAAAGCTATTTTATTTTTAAAACTATCAATTATTAATTTAGGAAAACCAGAATGATCACCAATAATAAAAGTTAAGTTACTAAAGCCTAAATTATTTTTTTTTTGAATAAAATTTGCAAACTCTAAAGAATTATATTCATTTCCACTTTCATCTAATAAAAAAATTAATTCTTCATTTTTTTTCAAGGTTTTAATTTTTTTATCTATCAATTTTGAATTATTAAAATGAATGATTGAAAAGTTTATATAAGAATTAATTCTGGTAATATATTTATTAATTTCAGAATCAAATGATTTAGAATTATTTTTACCTATACAGATTAATTTTATTTTCACCATATAAATTTACAAACTTGATGTTATTATATTCAATAAAATCTAGTAATGATTTAATCAGGTTTATATATTTGTCTATGATATTTAGATTTAAATGATAAAAATTAGAAATATTCCAATAATTAATAATTTTATTCAATTTTTAAAAAAAATAAAACCAAATTTTTTTTATGGGTTTTCTTTTTATGACATATTGAGAATGTATATTATTGGTATTGTAAAAGGAGCTTTATCATCTCGAGCTGGAAGTATTTCTTTTAGTTTTTTTATGGCTCTTTTCCCATTTATTTTATTTATTCTAAACTTAATTCCTTTTATAGATTTAATTCCTTTTGTTTCAATTAAAAATTTTGATAATACTTTATTGACATATATTGAGTTTTTTATTCCAAGTGAAACGCTAGGGTTTTTTAATTCTATTTTTGAAGATATTCAAAATAAACCAAGAGGAGGTCTTTTGTCTTCTGTATTTATCTTGTCAATTATATTTACAGCAAATGGAGTTTCAGCCATTTTTTCTGGTTTTGAAGATTCCTACCATATTGAATTGTCTAGAAATTTTTTTAAACAATATTTATATTCAATAGCTGTTAGCATTTTGTTAGCATTTTTATTTCTCTTAGCTGTAGTTATATTTTTTTATTTTGAATTTTATATTCTTAAAAATTTAGAGTCTCTTATTGAAAGTGAAATAAATTGGATTAGAATTGGTCAAATAATATTTTTTGGATTTATTACTCACACAACCGTATGTATATTATACTATTTTGGAACGATTGAAGTTAGGAAAATAAGTTTTCTTTCTCCAGGTGCTTTGATGACTACGTTTTTATTTTTCACAACTACTTATTTTTTTGGTATTTATATTGATAATTTTTCAAATTACAATCAATTGTATGGATCAATTGGCGCTCTTTTAATTTTTTTACTTTATATATGGATTAATTCAAATATTCTTCTTTTAGGATTTGAGTTAAATGCTACTATTGCTAGTTTTAAAAGAAAATTAAAGGTTTAAAAAATATTCAAATGGATTCTTATGTAGATGTAATATTACCATTGCCAATTAGAAATACATTTACTTATTTTTTTGAGAATAAAACATTTTTAAATATAAGTGTTGGTATGAGAGTAGTGGTTCCTTTCGGTAAAAATAGAATTTTTACAGGAATTATTTCTAAAACTCACTCGGATAAACCTTTGAATTATGAAGTTAAGTCTATTATAATTTTATTAGATGAAAAGCCAATAATTAGAGAATTAAATTTTGATTTTTGGAAATGGGTTTCACAGTATTATATGTGTAGTATTGGTG
>CAYUZY010000091.1:0-7876 GCA_964448645.1 uncultured Flavobacteriaceae bacterium | reverse complement strand
ACTAAAACAGTTTTTTTTGAAATAAATTGATCCCTAACCTTATTAAACACCTCAACATCTCTTTTAAAACCTCTATATTTTCTGTCTTTTACAGAGTTTATATTTAAAGTTTCATTGACAACTTGATAACTAGGATTAACCCATCCAGTCATATCAAAATCATATGGTAATGGAATAATTAATTTATTAATATATAGTAACTTTCCATTATGTTGATATGCGGTTGAAAAATCTGTATTTCCAATCATAAATTGAAAAAATGCATTTTGAACTGAAGTAGTAGCATCCATTGCCATGGGGTGCATATATCTTTCTAAAACTTTACCTTCAAATCTTTTGGCAACTCTTTTATCATCTTCTATTAAAAAACCATTAAGTTCAAACTTTTTAACTTTTTTACCTTTTGGTTCTGAAAAATCTATATTGACCAATCTTGTCTTAAAATGATAAGGAGAAGACAATTCATACATTTTATATGCTATATATTCTTGAAGAACATTATCATTATTTTCTTTCTCCAATTTACAAGGCATAACTAACTTCATAGTCTTATTACCATCAAATAAAGTGTTTTCAATAATATCTTTTTTAATTTTCATTTTTATAGGAGGAAAATAACATTGAGATCTTCTAAAATTTCCTCTAGCACGAAGAGAAACTTCAATTGAATTCCATTTATCATCATGGAAAAATTCCATAGGGACCTTTATATAAGTTGAATCATTAGTTTTCTTATTCATTTTCTTATTTGAGTATCCAAGTTTAATTTTTAATGGAAACTTATCTTGATATAATCTATCTGAAGACAAGGAAATTTGGGCACTTAGCGATATAGACGCTAAAAAAAGTATCGAGAATATAGTCTGTTTTATCATAATTACATAAATTTACGACTACAATTTAACAAAATAATCAAATGGCCGCCAATTCATTAGCAAGATATTTAACAATTATTAATTATAGAACATTAATTGTTCTAATACTTTCTATAGCTGTTCCATATATTGCATATGAGTTTGGTATAGTGTATAATTTAGATCTAACCCTTATAAGTATAGCTATTATCTTTCCTTTAGTTTTTACTATTAGAGGGGCTTTTAGAAGAAGAGAAAAAGCTTTAGAACACCTAAGTCGATTTAGATCTTCACTTAAAACTGTGGAAAATCTAATTAACATGAATGCTAATCTTACTGATCAGGAAAAATCTAAAGTTATGACTCTAATTAGAGAGACAAATCATAGTCTTTATCATTACCTTGAAACATCATCTGAAGATTCCTCTGATTTTGATCAAAAACTAAAAAAATTAATTGATTTTATTATACAAAATAAAGAAGCTATTTCAGGAGGTTCAAAACAAAAGTTATTTAGATTCACAAAAGATGTTGTTGAATCATCAGATAATCTAATTGGTATTCATACTCATAGAACTCCTATTAGCCTTAAAGCATATTGCTTAATTTTTATATATATATTCCCTGTAATATATACCCCTACAATAATCAATAAATTAGGAGAAGGTAATCCCGAATGGTTAACATATTTTATAGTTGTTCTTAGTGAATTTATTCTTATTTCTCTATATAACATTCAAGATCAAATGGAATATCCATTTGATTTAGATGGTCTAGATGACATTAAATTGGAAAAATTTAAAGTCGATAGGTAAAATACCGTATTTACATAATATTTTTTGAACAGTATTTTTGTAAATTAAGATTCTAAAGTCTTAAAAATGAAAAAATATACCCTTTTATTTCTATTTGTTTTAATAATAATAAGTTGTAAACCTGAAGGTTTATTATATGATATTGTAATAAAAAATGGAACTATATATGATGGAACTGGAAACAAATCATATATAGGAAATATTGCAATTAAAGGAGATAAAATAGCTTATTTGGGAAATGATAATAATCTAAATGGAGAAAAAATAATTAATGCTAAAGGAAAAGCAATTTCTCCTGGATTTATTAATATGTTAAGTTGGGGTTATAATTCACTTTTAAAAGATGGACGCTCTTTAAGTGATCTTAAACAGGGTGTTACTCTGGAGGTGTTTGGTGAAGGAACTTCACCTGGTCCAAAAGGAAATCCAGGTGAGGATAAATATCTTTCATTTTTTAACTCTATGGATTCTCTTATTAAAAAAGGAGTTTCAACAAATATCGCCTCTTTTATAGGAGCTGCAACATTAAGAATAAATTCTATTGGTTATAAAAATAGAGATGCAACAAATCAAGAATTAGATGAAATGAAACAAAGTGTAGAAAAAGCTATGAAAGAAGGAGCTATGGGAATAGGTTCATCGCTAATTTATGCTCCAGGTGATTATGCTAGTACAAACGAATTAATTGAAGTTTCTAAAGTAGCCTCAAAATATGGAGGAATGTATATTTCACACATGAGAAATGAAGATAATAAAGTTTTAGAGGCTTTAGAAGAATTAATTCAGATTTCACAAGAAGCAAAGATTCCGGCCGAAATATATCACTTGAAAGCTTCCAGAAAAGCAAATTGGCATCTTTTAGATAGTATAATTAAAAGAGTCGAAATAGCTAGAAAAAATGGTTTAAAAATTACTGCAGACATGTATACCTATAATGCAAGTTCAACTGGTCTTACAGGAGTAATTCCCACCTGGGTTCAAGAGGGTGGTCATAGAGCTTGGATAAATAGAATGAAACAACCAAAACAAAGAAAAAAATTAATAAATGATATTAACCAAGAATTAAAACAGCAACCTCCTAATGGAATATTAATGGTTGGTTTTAAAAAAGACTCTATGGCTAAAATATATCTTGGTAAAACTATTGAGCAGGCTGCACAAATGAGAAATCAATCTCCGGAAGATGCTATTATCGATTTAATAATAGAGGATGATAGTAGAATTCAATGTATTTATTTTAGCATGTCAGAAGAAAATATTAGAAAAAAAGTACAAATACCTTGGTTATCATTTTGTTCTGATGCTGGCTCATATTCTGATATTACTGCAAATTTCAGAACTCATCCTAGAGCATTTGGAAGTTTTGCTAGAGTATTAGGAAAATTTTCTAGGGATGAGGGATTAATTTCTTTAGAAGAAGCTATAAGAAAACTTAGCGGTTTTCCTGCAACAAATTTGGGTCTTAATAAACGAGGGTTTTTAAAAAAGGGGCATTATGCTGATATTGTAATTTTTGATCCATTAAAAATTTCTGACAAGGCCACTTTTAACAAACCTCTTCAATATGCTGAAGGAGTCGATCATGTTTTTGTGAATGGAGAACAAGTCATTGAAAATGGTAATCATACTGGAAAATTCCCTGGTAAATTTGTAAAAGGGAGAGGCGCTAAAATAGAATAATTATGAAAAAAATTCTGCTATTTCTATTAATTTCATTTATTAGTTGTAATAAAAACAACTCAGCTTCTGAGCTAAGTAAAATTATTAAACAATTTGAAAATTATGACTCTAATGCAAAAGAAAAGTCTCCTTTAGGTGATTATAGTGAAGAAAATATTAAAAAATATGCATTATTCTGTGAAAACTTGTTAACTGATTTAAACAAGATAAACTTTAATAAGTTATCAGATGATGATAAAATCTCATATGAACTATTAGGGTTTATTCTGAAATTTAAAAAATTAGACTACTATTTTAAAAAACACTGGAATCCAATTCTATCTGACTCAGGTTTTCATTCAAGCCTTACATATAGGGTTAAGCCTTTAACGAATAAAAAGTCTGCTTTAAAATATTTAAAAGTTCTAAAAGCAATTCCTAAATATATCGAACAACAAAAAATTCTTATTAAAAAAGGTTTGGATGCTGGAATGGGTCAACCTTTAGTAATATTTAAAGGATATGAATCTACATACAATAAACATATTACTAAAAATGCTGAAGAAAACTTTTATTATTCTCCTTTCTTAAGCCTTCCTAAATCTTTAGGTCATCAAACTATAGATTCATTAAAAAAAGCAGGAAAAGATGTTGTTGAAAAACATATCATACCAACTTTTAAAGATGTTAAATTATTTTTTGAAAAAGAATATTTTTTAAACACACGAAAAAAGATAGGAGTTTCTAATACTCCAAATGGAATTAACTTTTACCAAAACAGAATAGATTATTACACTACTCTTGACTATACTCCTAAAGAAATACATGATATTGGTTTAAATGAGGTTAAAAGAATTAAAAAGAAAATGTTACAAATTATAAATGATTTAAATTATAATAAAGGGTTTGATTCATTTATAAATTTTTTAAGAACAGATCCTCAGTTTTATTCAAAATCTCCTGAAAATCTTTTAATTAATGCCAGAAATATTTCAAAAAAATTAGATGAACAATTACCGAGATATTTCATAAATCTCCCACGAAAACCTTATGGAGTAGCTCCTGTACCAGAATCTATTGCTCCTAAATATACTGCTGGCAGATATGTTGGTACTAGTTTAAATAGTTCAGAACCTGGATATTATTGGGTAAACACCTATGATCTAAAAAGTAGACCTTTATATTCACTCCCTGCTTTAACAGCGCATGAAGCTGTTCCAGGACATCATCTTCAAGGATCTCTTAACAACGAGCTTTCTAATAGTATTCCTAAATTTAGAAGAAATTTATATTTATCTGCTTTCGGTGAAGGTTGGGGGTTATATAGTGAGTTTTTAGCAGAAGAAATGGGCATATACGAAACTCCGTACGAACATTTTGGTAAATTAACCTATGAAATGTGGAGAGCATGTAGACTTGTTGTAGATACTGGAATTCACGCATTTGGATGGTCAAGGGATAAAGCTGTTAATTTTATGAAATCAAATACAGCGTTATCTATTCATGAAATAAATACTGAAATTGACAGATATATTTCATGGCCTGGTCAAGCTTTAGCCTACAAAATTGGTGAATTAAAAATTAGATCTCTACGAAAAAAAGTCGAGAAAAAATTAGGTCAAAATTTTGATATTAGAGAATTTCACGAATTAATTTTAGAAAAAGGAACTGTAACTCTTACAATTCTTGAAAGAAGAATAAATCAATATTTAGAAAAAAGAAAAGTTGAATAAATTAAAAAATATTATTGGTAAAAATTATGACCAGATGTTTTTTAATTTAGGTAAAAAATACTCTTTAGAATTAGAAAAAAAAGGAATTCTAATTTTTAGAAATTTTATAAATCAGAGAGGAATTGAGGAAATAGAAAAAGAATCTGTTAGATTAAAATCAAAATCCTTTAAAAGTTCATCTGAATATAATGTATATGTTCAACCATATGACCCCAACTTTTCAAAAAACAGTTCCAGAAATAGGGTTATGAAAACAACTAAAAGATGTATTCCCAATGATTTAATTTCAAAAAGCTCTTTTTTAGTTGAAATATACAACTCAATGATTATTAAAAAATTTTTTTGTGATATTCTAAACGTGAATAAATTGTATCCTTATAATGATCCTCTTTCAAGTATTAACATAAACTATTACAATGAAGGAGATGGTCTTGGTTGGCACTTTGATAATTCTGATTTTACAATCACTCTTTTAGTAAAAAATTGCTTAAAGGGTGGTCAATACGAATTTTTCAATAAAATAAGATATAAAAAAGGCACTGAAGACTATGAAGTAATCTCAAAAATATTAGATGAAAAAATTAAAGGTCAAAAAGTTCAAAGTCAAGGAGGAGACTTAATGATTTTTAAAGGCAAAGAATCAATTCATAGAGTTACAAAAGTTATTAAAGGTGAGAGAATTCTGATTACTTTTAATTATAATATTAATGAAGGTGTTTCACTTTCTGAAGAATCTAGAAAAACTTTTTTTGGTAGAATAAATTAAACCTTAAAAAAAACCTCACTAAAAAAGTGAGGTTATTAGTGCGGGTGAAGGGACTCGAACCCCCATGCCGTGAAGCACTAGATCCTAAGTCTAGCGTGTCTACCAATTTCACCACACCCGCAAAATCAAGTTGACAAATATAAATAAGTTTTCTTACAATAATTAATGTCTAAAAATAAATACAATGTATAAATTTGAAAAAACAAAATTACATTAAATGAAATTATCAGATGATCAAAAAAGATATATTGAAGAATTATTTGAATTATTAAAAATCCCATCAATTAGTGCAGATTCAAAATTTAAAAAAGATGTAAATGATGCTGCAAAATGGATTAAGAATTCTTTAATAAAAGTTGGATGTAACAAAGTTGAAATTATAAAAACAAAAGGTCATCCTATAGTATATGCAGAAAAAATAATAAACCCTAAATTTCCTACAGTTCTAGTCTATGGACACTACGATGTCCAGCCTCCTGATCCAATTAATTTATGGGATAACCCTCCTTTTGAACCAATTATAAAAAAGACAAAATTACACCCTGATGGAGCTATTTTTTGTAGAGGTGCGTGTGATGATAAAGGACAAATGTACATGCATATAAAAGCTTTAGAGTTAATGACTCATAAAAAAAGTTTAAAATGTAATATAAAATTTATGATTGAAGGAGAAGAAGAAATTGGCAGTGAAAATCTTGAAAAATTTGTTAAAGAAAACAAAACAAAACTAAAATCAGATATCATTTTAATTTCTGATACTGGTATTATTTCGAATAAGCAACCTTCAATTACAACTGGTCTCAGAGGATTAAGTTACATGGAAGTTTCAATAAAAGGCCCTGATAAAGATTTACACTCCGGACTTTATGGAGGTGCAGTTCCAAATCCAATTAATATTTTATGTGAAATGATCTCAAGTCTAAAAAATGAAAATAATAAAATTATAATTCCTGAATTTTATGATGATGTTATAGACTATGATAAAAAAACTAGAGATGAAATTAATAAAGAACCTTTTAACTTAAATGAATTTAAGAACTCTTTAAATATATCTGATATTCATGGTGAAAAAAATTATTCAACAATTGAAAGAAAATCAATAAGACCAACTCTTGATGTAAATGGAATATGGGGTGGATATACTGGAGAAGGTTCCAAAACTGTTATTCCAAGTGAAGCTCATGCTAAAATTTCAATGAGATTAGTTCCAAATCAAGATTGGAAAAAAATTAGTAATATTTTTAAAGATTATTTTATTTCAATTGCCCCTAAAAGCGTAAGTGTAAAAGTAAAAACACATCATGGTGGTTACCCTTACCTTACTCCAAATGACAATGCTGGGTATAAGGCTGCTTATATGGCTTATAATGACTCATTTGGAATAAAACCTATTCCTAGTAAAGGCGGAGGAAGTATTCCAATAGTTCCTATGTTTGAAAAAGAATTAAAAATAAAATCTATACTTATGGGTTTTGGTCTAGACAGTGATGACATTCATTCTCCTAATGAACATTTTGGCTTATTTAACTTTTTTAAAGGAATTGAAACGATTGAGAATTTTTACAAATATTATTCTGAAATAGTATAATTAATCATTAACCAAAAATAGATCAGAAGACAAACCATCAGTTAAAAATCTTGCCTTTTTAGATATCTTTATTAGATCCCCATTAAAATCAATGTTATTATTACTAACATGTTTATTTAACTGTTTTTTTAAATATTCTTTATACCTATTTCCAAAAAGTGATCTAACTTTCTTAAGTGACACTCCCTCTTCTTTTCTAAGTCCTGTCATTATAAACTCATTGTATAAATCATTTTTATTTAATCTTTCTTTCTTTAAGGGAAGTTTATTATCCATTATAGCTTTTACATACTTTATATTATTTGATATATTCCAACTCCTTATTGATTTACCATTATAACTATGAGCAGAAGGGCCAATTCCTATATATGGTTTACCATTCCAATAATTTGAATTGTTAATTGCATTATAACCTGGTATAGCAAAACTTGAAAACTCATAATTTATATAACCTATTTTTT
>CAYUZY010000090.1:0-7878 GCA_964448645.1 uncultured Flavobacteriaceae bacterium | reverse complement strand
GATGGTGGTGATGGTGGAAGAGGAGGTCATATAATAATTGTTGGAAATAAAAATCTTTGGACTCTTCATACTTTTAAATTTCAGAAACACTTTTCTGCAGGCCATGGAGGAAATGGATCAAAAAATAGAAGAACAGGAGCAAATGGTTCTGAGAAATACATTGAGGTCCCATTGGGTACTATAATTAAACATCCAGTAACAAATGAAATAATAACTGAAATAACTAAAAACAATCAAGAATTTATTTTAGTAAAGGGAGGGTTGGGAGGAAGAGGAAACTGGCATTTTAAATCAGCTACAAGACAAACACCAAGATATGCGCAATCAGGTATTGAAGGTGAAAATTTAAATGTTGTTTTAGAGTTAAAGGTTCTTGCTGATGTTGGTTTTGTTGGATTACCTAATGCAGGAAAGTCTACACTTTTAAGTGTTTTAACCTCAGCTAAACCAAAAATTGCAGATTATGAATTCACAACATTAAAACCCAATTTGGGCATAGTCAATTATCGAGATTATAAGTCTTTTGTGGTTGCTGACATACCTGGTATAATAGAAGGAGCATCAAAGGGTAAAGGGTTGGGGCATTATTTTTTAAGACATATTGAAAGAAATTCAATTTTATTATTTCTAATTTCAGTAGATTCAAATGATGTAAAGAAAGAGTTTGAAATATTAAGAAGGGAATTACTTAAATATAATCCTGAATTAATTGATAAGAAGTTTTTAATAGCTTTTTCTAAATGTGATTTATTGGATGATGAATTGATAGAAGAATTTGAAAAAGAAGTAGAAAAATCTTTTCCAAAAAGTTCTTTTATAATAATTTCTAGTCTATCGAAAAAAAATATTTCTAATTTAAAAGATAAACTTTGGGCTAAATTAAATCAAGATGATTAATAGAAAAAACATTATAATTTTTTGTTTTTAAACCATTATGAGAATACATTTTATAGCTATTGGAGGAACCGCTATGCATAGCTTAGCAATTGAGATGTTAAAAAAAGGACATAATGTTTCAGGAAGTGATGATAATATTTATGAGCCTGCTAAATCAAATCTAAAAAAGGCAGGTTTGTTTCCAAAAAAACAAGGTTGGTTTTCTAATGAGATTTCTTCTAAAATAGATTTGATTATTCTTGGAATGCATGCAAAAAAGAATAATGTAGAATTAAAAAAAGCTCAATCTATTGGGTTAAAGATTAAATCATATCCTGAATTCATTAGTTCAATTAGTTCAAATAAGACTAGAGTTGTAGTTGCTGGAAGCCATGGCAAAAGCTCTATTTCAGCTATGATTTTACATGTTATGAATTACAATAATATTAATATTGATTATATAATTGGAGCTCCAATTCAAGGGTCTAAAGAAACAATATCTTTAACAGACAAAAATGATTTTATTCTTATTGAAGGTGATGAATATTTATCCTCTTGTTTAGACCTAAAGTCCAAATTTTTATGGTATAAGCCTCATATTGCCATTATAAATGGGATTTCATGGGATCATGTAAATGTTTTTCCTTCATTTAAATTATATATTGATCAGTTTAAAAAATTTATATTATCAATTTCTGAGGGAGGAGTTCTGCTTTATAATTCTTTAGACAAAACTTTAATTGATGTTATTCATAATTTAAATCACTTAATTAAAAAGATTCCTTACAAATTTTTAGCTAGTGAAATTAATAAAGGTATAACATATGTTGATAGCTTAGAAGGTAAAATTAAATTAAATATTTTTGGAGAACATAATTTAATTAACCTTGAAGGAGCTAGGCTAGCATGTCAATATATGGGGATAAATGAAACAGACTTTTTTGAAGCAATACAAAGCTTTAAAGGTGTTTCAGGAAGATTAGAACTTATAGCTTCTGGTAAAACAAGTTTTTTATATAAAGATTTTGCTCATTCTCCAAGTAAAGTGAAAGCAACTAAAGATGCTATACTAGAACAATTTAAGAATTATAGAATAGTTGTTTGTTTAGAACTTCATACATATAGTAGTCTTGATTTGATTTTTTTAAAAAATTATTCAAATACATTAAATGGTGTTGATAAGATTATTGTTTTTTATAGCTTAATAGTTTTAAAAGAAAAAAACAGACAGATTATTTCTTCCTCTCAAATAAAAGAATCGTTCAATAATCAAAATATAGAGTTAATCACTAGTTTAATAGAATTAAATAAAAATTTATTTAATGATTATTATTCTAGGACAATAGTTTTAATGATGAGTTCAGGAAACTTTGATGGGTTTAATTATAAAAAATTTATAAGTCATCTTGAAAGGTTTTGATAAAAATAAAATTACTGATATTTTTTTTGATCTAGATCACACTTTATGGGATTTTGAAAAAAATTCTGAATTGACTTTTAAAAAGATTTTTAATTCATTAAACATAAAAATTTCTTTAAATAATTTTTTGAGAATATATAGTCCAATTAATCATAAATTTTGGAAATTATATAGGGAAAATAAAATTTCCAGAGACAAATTAAGATATGAAAGATTAAAATTAACATTCATAAAACTTAATGTTAAAATTGATGATGATCAAATAGTTGAAATTTCAGAAATGTACTTGAAATATTTGTCTGGTTTTTCATTTTTACATGAAGGATCATTAGATCTTTTAGATTCTTTAAACAATAAATATAGTCTTCATATATTATCAAATGGATTTGAAGATGTTCAAAATCGAAAAATAAAAAATTCCGGTTTACATAAATATTTTGATAATATTTTTACTTCTGAAGAAGTTGGGTATAAGAAACCTAACCCTGAAATATTTGATTATGTTTTAAAAAAAATAAAAAAACCCCCAGGGTCATCATTAATGATAGGAGATAGTATAGAGGCAGACATAATAGGTGCTTTAAACTTTGGTCTTAAAGCTATTCATTTTAATTCTCAAAATGAACCTATTCATGACTTATGTCTTATTGTTAAAGATTTAAAAGAGATTAAAAGTTATTTATAATTACAGAACTCTAAATTAATTTTTATTTTTGATTTATGGATTTAGAGAAAGCTCAAAAAAAAGTTGATGATTGGATTAAATCACACGGTGTAAGATATTTTGATGAGCTAACAAATATGGCTCAATTGACTGAAGAAGTTGGGGAGGTGGCATCAATTATAGCAAGAAGATATGGAGAGCAATCAGAAAAAGACTCAGATAAAAATAAAGATCTTGGTGAAGAATTGGCTGATGTTTTATTTGTACTAATATGTTTAGCTAATCAAACAGGAATTAATCTTCAATCTTCTTTTGATTCAAAGTTAAAAATTAAGACAAAAAGAGATCGCGAAAGACATAAAAATAACCCAAAGTTAAAATCTTAATATGAATTTGCATGTGTCTCATCCATCTAAAGTTTGTAATGGCGTAATTGATATAAAGGGGTCAAAAAGTATTTCTAATAGATTGTTGTTTTTACAATCGCTTTACCCTTTAATAAAAATTTTAAATGAATCTAATTCTGAAGATACTGTTTTAATGAAACATGGTTTAAAGTCAAAAAAAAAGGTTATTGACATTGGACATGCTGGAACTGCAATGAGATTTTTAACTTCTTATTTTTCAGTAACAAAAGATCGAGAAATTATTTTAACTGGTTCAAAAAGAATGCAAGAAAGACCAATTAAAATTTTAGTTGATGCTTTAAAAAAATTAGGCGCAAAAATTTCTTATCAAAAAAAAGAAGGGTTTCCCCCTTTAAAAATTATTGGGAGTAATTTGAAATCTAAAGACATTTTTCTTCCTGCTAATATAAGTAGTCAATATATCTCTTCTTTGATACTTCTAGCTCCAATTTTAGATAATGGACTTAGAATTAAATTAATTGGAGAAATAACATCAATACCTTATATAAAAATGACATTGAAATTGTTGAAAGAATTGGGAGTAAAATCATTTTTTAAAAACAATATTATTGAAATTAGCCCAAAAAGGAAGATAAATCCTCTTTCTTATAAAGTTGAGTCAGATTGGAGTTCTGCATCTTATTTTTATAGTATTATTGCTTTGTGTAAAGAGGGTGAAATAGTTTTAAATAATTTTAACAAAAAAAGTCTTCAAGGAGATTCTTGTTTAATTAACATCTATGATTTACTGGGTGTTTCAAGTAGATTTGATAATGGAAGATTAATTTTATCAAAGAAAAAAATAGAGGTAAAAAATGTTCTTAACTTAAATTTGATTGATTCTCCTGATATAGCTCAAACTATTGCTGTCACATGTTTTGGTTTAAGTTTAAATTGTAACCTTAAAGGATTACATACTCTTAAGATAAAAGAGACTGATAGACTGGCTGCTCTTAAAACTGAAATGACAAAATTAGGAGCAGAAATAAATATTACTAAAAATTCATTTCATTTAAAAAATAGTAATAATAACATTAATAAAAGTAATTTTTTAAAAACTTATGATGATCATAGAATGGCTATGGCATTTGCTCCATTATCTATTCATTATCCAATTCAAATAGAGAATTTTGAAGTTGTGAAAAAATCTTATCCTGGTTTTTGGAATGATATAGAAAGTATTGGTTTTAAAACTATTAAAAGTTAAATTACTTTTTACTTGACTTTGGGTGTCGAGAGGCATTATATTTGCAATCAAATTTTTTATTATGAAACTATCTAATTTTCAATTCGATTTACCAAAATCACTTTTAGCTCAAAGACCTTCAGAAGGTAGAGATGATTCTAGACTTATGGTTTTAAGTAGAAAGGAAGAAAAAATTTCTCATCATAAATTTAAAGATATTATGAATTTTTTTGATTCTGGAGATGTAATGGTTTTAAATAATACTAAAGTTTTTCCAGCTCGATTATTTGGTAATAAAGAAAAAACAGGGGCTCGAATTGAAGTTTTTTTATTAAGAGAACTTAATAAAGACCAGAGATTATGGGATGTTTTGGTTGATCCTGCAAGAAAAATAAGAATAGGAAATAAATTATATTTTGGAAATGATGAAAGTCTTGTAGCTGAGGTAATTGATAATACTACTTCAAGAGGGAGAACTCTCAGATTTTTATATGATGGAAGTTATGATGAATTTAGGGATAAGTTGTCAGAATTAGGAGAAACTCCACTTCCAAAATATATAAATAGAGCTGTTGAAGAAGAAGACAAAAACAGATATCAAACAATTTATGCTAAGCATGAAGGAGCAGTTGCTGCACCAACTGCAGGTCTTCATTTTTCAAAACATCTTTTAAAAAGACTTGAGATTAAGGGAATTAATTTTGCTGAATTAACTCTTCATGTAGGTCTCGGAACTTTTAGCCCTGTTGAAGTTGAAGACTTATCTAAACATAAAATGGATTCAGAGGAATTGATAATTGATAAAATTGCTGTTGATAAAATAAATGAAGCCATTAAATTAAAAAGTAAAATTTGCGCTATAGGAACAACATCAATGAGAGGTTTAGAATCTTCAGTTTCTTCTTATGGAACTCTTAATGAATATAATGGCTGGACTCATAAATTTATATTTCCTCCATATGATTTTTCAATAGCAAATTGTATGGTAACAAATTTTCATACACCTAAATCTACTTTATTGATGATGGTATCAGCATTTGCAGATCATAACTTTATTAAGCATGCTTATAAAGTTGCTGTAAAAGAGAAGTATAATTTTTATTCTTATGGAGATGCAATGTTAATTTTATAATAAAAAAGCATTAATTTTTGTGATTTTAATTTGGATGATTTTGAAAAAATAGACATTAGAGTCTTAACATTAACTCAGTTAAGGGAAATATTTGTAAATAAGGGTTTACTTTCGTATAGGGCAGATCAAGTTTATAATTGGATTTGGAATAAAGGTGTCCATTCATTTGATTTAATGACAAATATTTCAAAAGAATCAAGATTATTACTTAAATTAAATTTTGAAATAAATAGAATTAAATTTGATACTTCTCAAAAAAGCTTTGATGGAACTATAAAGAATACGGTAAAACTTAATGATAATAATATAGTGGAAGCTGTTCTTATTCCATCAAAAAATAGGAGAACAGCATGTGTTTCATCTCAAGTAGGTTGTAGTTTAAATTGTGAGTTTTGTGCAACTTCAAAAATGAAAAATATTAGAAATTTAAAAAAAGATGAGATTTTTGACCAGGTCTTTTTAATGAATAAACAAAGTTTAGATTATTATAATAAACCATTAACAAATATTGTTTTTATGGGTATGGGAGAGCCATTAATGAATTATAATAATGTTTTGTCTGCTATAGATAAAATTACTGACCCTTCATTTCTTGGATTTTCTCCAAGTAGGATTACTATTTCAACTTCAGGTATACCGAAGCTTATTAAAAAATTAGCTGACGATGGGGTTAAAACTGAGTTAGCAGTTTCTCTTCATAGTGCTAGAAAAAAAATAAGAGAAAAAATAATGCCATTTTCAACAAAGTTTTCTCTTGAAACCCTTAAGGATTCATTAGGGTATTGGCAAAATAAAAATAAAAAAATATTTACATTGGAATACATTGTTTGGAATTTGATTAATGATTTAGAAGATGATATTATTGCACTTATTGAGTTTTGTAAAGATTTAAATGTTAAAGTAAATTTGATTGAGTATAATCCAATTGGGAGTATTGATTTTAAACAAGCAAAAAAGTCTGTAATTAATTTATACAAAAAGGAGCTTAGTAAATCAAATATAACAGTTACAATTAGAAAGTCTAGAGGGAAAGATATAGATGCCGCTTGTGGTCAATTAGCAAATAAATCTAAAAAGTTTTGAGTTTAACTTAATATTAATGAAAGTAATTGAAATAATAAAAAAACCAATTAAAGAAGAAATGCGGGTTTTTGAAAAAAAATTCAAGAATTCAATGATGTCTGAGGTTTCATTATTAAATAGAATTACTTTTTTTATATTAAAAAGAAAAGGCAAGCAAATTAGACCTATGTTTGTTTTTTTGGTCGCAAAGTTATTAGGTAATGGAAAAGTAAACGATAGGTCATATAGAGGAGCTACTCTTATTGAACTTATTCATACTGCAACTTTAGTTCATGATGATATTGTCGATGACAGTTATAAAAGAAGAGGCTTTTTTTCAGTTAATGCTTTGTGGAAAAACAAAATCGCTGTTTTAGTTGGAGATTATTTTTTCTCTAAAGGATTATTATTATCTGTTGAGAATAAAGATTTTGATTTACTAAAAATAATTTCAACAACAGTAAAAAAAATGAGTGAAGGGGAATTACTTCAAATAGAAAAATCTAGAGATTTTGGAATTACTGAAAAAATTTATTATAGTATTATAAAGAAAAAAACTGCAGTATTAATTGCCTCTTGTTGTTCTATTGGAGCTACTTCTATTATGTCTAATCAAAAAGACATTGCTAAGATTTATAAGTTTGGAGAATTATTAGGCTTGATTTTTCAAATTAAAGATGATTTGTTTGATTATTCTGATAAAATTATTGGAAAGCCAACAGGAATAGATCTTAAAGAAAAAAAAATAACTTTACCACTTATTTATACAATTAATAATATAAACAATAAAGACAAAAGATGGTTAATAAAATCTATTAAGAACCATAATAAAGAAAATAAAATTATAAATAAAATAATTAAAAAAGTTATTGATTTTGGAGGATTAGAGTTTTCAATTAATAAAATGAATTTTTTTAAAGAAAAGGCTTTAAAAATTTTACATTCCTTTCCTAAAAACATATATAGAGATTCTTTACAATTACTTTTAAATTATATAATTGAAAGAAAAATATAAGTTAGAAAGTTTTTATTTTTTAAATAATAAAATTTTATTTTTATAAAAACAGTTTTTTTGATAAAAAAAGATACAATAGATAAGATTTTTGAAGTCTCTCGTGTAGAAGAGGTTAT
>CAYUZY010000089.1:0-7995 GCA_964448645.1 uncultured Flavobacteriaceae bacterium | reverse complement strand
AAATATATGAATAAATTGTTGTTTTTTTGCGGATATTTTAGCTAAAGAAAATCCCATTTTCCCAGAAGAATGATTTCCTATGAAACGAACTAAATCAATTTTTTCATAGGTAGGCCCTGCAGTTATTAAAATTTTTTTTCCAAATAGAGTAAGTGTTTTTTTAAAAAAATCGTTAATAAAATTTAAAATTTCTTTTGGTTCAAGCATTCTTCCTTTTCCCTTTAAACCGCTAGCTAAAAAACCCTCTCCAACAGGTAAGATTATATTATCATAAGATTTTATTTTTTTTAAATTTTCTTTATTTGTTGGATGTTCATACATATCTAAATCCATAGCAGGAGCAATCATCACAGGACATTTGGATGAAAAATAAGTTGCTAAAAGTAAATTATTACACTTTCCATTAGCTATTGATGAAATAGTATTTGAAGTAGCTGGGGCTATTAAAAATAAATCAGCCCAATTAGCTAAATCTACATGATTATTCCATAATGGATTATCTGAATCTTCTGAAATAAAACTCGATAAAACTGGGTTTTTTGAAACAGTTGATAATGAAAGTGGAGTTACAAAATCTTTGGCTGAAGAAGTCATTACAACCTTAACTTCAGATCCGTTTTTAATTAATTGTCTAACAATTTCAGGTGATTTATATGCAGCAATCCCTCCTGAAATACCAACTAAAACTTTTTTCCCAATAAGAAAACTCATTGTTATAAATTAGTTTCTTCATCTGTATTTCTATGATATATTCTATCATTTAACCATTCTTCTATTGCAATTGCATGGGGTTTTGGCAAACGTTCATAAAATTTAGAAACTTCAATTTGTTCCTTATTCTCAAAAATTTCTTCCAAACTATCATTATGAGTAGCAAACTCATCTAATTTTTCATGAAGTTCCTTTTTAATATCCATATTAATTTGATTAGTTCTTTTAGAAATTATAGATAATGCTTCATAAATGTTACTTGTTTTTAATTCAATGTCATCTTTATTATATGTTTTAGTTGTTAAAGATGCTTTTGATTCTCTATATTTTGTCATAATAAGTTATTTAGTTGGTAATTCTTTCTCTTTAAAAAAATTTAATTCTTTGTCAATTATTTTTGTTTTTTTATCTAAGTCCAAAATAAATGTAGTCTCAGGATAGTAATCTAAAATTAATTTAATATAATCTTTTAATTCATTTAGTCTCTCTCTTTTTTTTAACTCAATACTATTAATAGCTATTTCGTACATAGAGTTAAAGGTCACATACATTGATTCTTCTCTAAACTTAGTCCCAGGAAAAGATGAGATAAAGTTATTATTTGCTTTTATTGATGCTTTAAAATCTCTAATTGTATAATATTGTTTTGCTATTTCAAAATCTTTTTTTTCGAGCTTTATTTGTAATTCATTAATTAAAGAATTCGCATCTTTAGAAAATTTTGAATTTGGATAATTATTCATAAAGACTTGAAGTTTTTCAATTGCAATATAGGTGTCTTCTTGATCTAAACTATAACTTGGAGATTGAAAATAAAAACTTTTTGCTTCTTTAAACTGAGCTTCTATAATACGTTCACTCTTCGGATAAGATTTTATAAAATTTTCAAATTGATTTGCTGCTAAATAAAAATTTTTATCTAAAAAATAACTATCTGCAAGAAAATATACAATTCTTTGAGCTTGAGGTTTTCCTCTGTATTTTGGAATTATTTGTTCAAAAAGCCTCGAGGCCTTTCTATAATTTCCATTATTATAAAATGATTCTGCAACCTTATACTTTTCTGATACATTATCACTGTTTAATAATTTTTGGTAATCACTACATCCAATAAAGATTAGAAATGAAAAAAACAAATAAATATATTTAACCAAATACATTTTGCAAATTTAATAAATCTATATGGAACTATTCTTTATTATGAGTAAACTAAATAGTGATTAATTTATTTCTTTTAAATTCTTTGAAATTTTCTCTGACAATTCATCCGAAGCACTTAATAACGGAAGTCTTAAAATATTTGAACAAAATGATAATTGACTCATTAACTCCTTTATACCTGTTGGGTTTCCTTCTAAAAACAAAAGTTTAATTATATCTAATAACTCAAAATGAATATCATAGGCTTTTTTCACATTTTCAGATTTAGCAAAAGAAATCATTTTAGAAATTTTTTCAGGAAAAGCATTAGCTATAACTGAAATAGAACCTGAACCTCCTGATAAAAGTATAGGTAAAGTAAGTTGATCATCTCCACAAATTATTTTAATATTATCAGGAACAGTATTAATTAAATCTTGAGCAAAAGATAAATTTCCACTTGCTTCTTTAATTCCAGCAATATTATCATTTTGATTTATTATTTCTAAAAAAGTTTCTTTATCTATCATAGATCCTGTTCTAGATGGCACATTATAAAGAATTATAGGAATGGGACTTTCTTTTGATATTATTGAATAATGTTTAATTATACCTCTTTGAGTCGGTTTAACATAATATGGAGAAACTGATAAAATTGCACTAAAATTATTTAAATCTGTGTTTCTAATTTCTTCAATTACTAGATCTGTATTATTCCCTCCTATACCTATAACCATTGGCAATCTATTATCATTTGCTTTAATTACAGATTTAATTAAAGCTTCTTTTTCTTTTTTTGACAAAAGAGTTGTTTCCCCAGTAGTTCCAAGTAAAACAATATAATCAGCTGATCCTGAAACAATATTATCAATTATTGAAGGAATTCTATCATAATCAATATTTCCGTTTATATCAAAAGGAGTTATCATTGCAACTCCTAGTCCTGAAAAATTCATTACTTTTTTTTAAAAATTATATTTATATATTTTACTGACTCTTCAATAAATTTTGAATTTTCTGGATGTAAGTTTATTATCAAATCATTAAGTCTTTTATCTGCTTGAATTAAACCAATTCTAAAATTAGCCTTACTTAGGCAGGATAAAAGAGATAACAAAGAGTTGTTATAATGCAAATTAAATAACAAGTCAAACCTTCTATTTAAAAACTTATTAATACCCAAAGGTAACTTTCCAAATAATCCTACATCCTCAATTGAAATAAGATTAACTTTAAAATTTGTAAAGTTATTTTTTTTAAAAACCGTAATGTCAAATCTATCTTTTGATAATTCTAAATTCATAGCTAAATTTTGAATAAAAGAATCATTTAAATCAAATTTTGAGTCTATTAAGATACCTACTGACAGCTTTTTTTTTGAAACAGTTTTTATTTTTTTATTACTATTTTTAAGCTCCCTTCTTAATCTTAAACTCAAAAAAAGAAATTTAATTCTTTTAATCATTATAATTAATATTTAAAATTATTTTAACAAATTAAAAAAACATAAAAATTGAAACAACTATATATTTTATAATAAATCTGTTATAAATATAACATTTTACGATTCCGTCAAATTTATCATTTTTATAAACTCATCTTCTTTAAGATTTGGAACTTCAATTTTTTTAGCCTTATCAATTTTTGATGGTCCAGGATTTATTCCAGCAATTAAAAAGGAAGTTTTTTTTGAGATTGATGATGAAACATTTCCTCCATTTTGTTCTATTTGATCTTTTAATTCTTCTCTTGTATGTTTTTCAAAAACTCCAGAAATAACAAAAATCATATTATTTAATAATGCACCCATGATTCTATTAGAATTTTCTATTTCAAATTGAATTCCATAAGATTTTAATGAATTAATTAATCTTAAATTCTCCTCGTCTTTGAAAAAGTCGACAATACTTTTGGCAATTTTAATTCCTATATCATCAATTTTCGAAATTTCATCTTCAGATAATACAGATAACTTTTCAAAAGAACCTATTTTATTAGAAATATTTTTTGCAACAGTTTCTCCAACGTGTCTTATTCCAAGACCAAACAAAACTTTAGAAAATGGTTTTGTTTTTGATTTTTCAATGTTTTTTAAAAGATTATTAACTGACTTTTCAGCAAGCCTTTCAAGTTTAATAAGGTCTTCTTTATCTAAAGAATATAAATCTGAAATATTTCTTATAATCCGATTTTCATACAATAAACTAACTGTTTCAGAACCTAAACCTTCAATATTCATAGCTTTTCTAGAAACATAATGTAATATTTTTCCAATAATTTGGGGTTTGCAATGGTTTGAATTTAAACAGTAATAGTTAGCCTCTCCTTTAATTCTAGACAAAACGCTTCCGCATTTTGGACAAAACTTAATAAATTTAACTTTATTATCAGCTAAACCTCTATTTACATTATCTACCCCAACAATTTTAGGTATAATTTCTCCTCCCTTTTCAACATAAACTAAATCACCTATTCTTAATCCTAAATTCTCAATTTGATCTGAATTATAAAGAGAGGCCCTTTTTACTAAAGTTCCAGAAATTTTTACTGGATCAAGAATTGCAACTGGAGTTAAAGCTCCAGTCCTTCCAACTTGATATTTAACATCTATTAATCTAGTAGAAACATTTTCTGCTTGAAATTTATAGGCTATAGCCCATCTAGGAAATTTAGAAGTAAAACCTAACAATGATTGCTGGTTTAAATCATTAACCTTAATTACTATACCATCAATTTCATAAGGCAATTCAAATCTTTTATTTTCATATAAAGAAATAAAACTTAAAACATCTTTTATAGAATTACATAAACTTGAAATTTCAGGAACTTTAAAACCCCAAGATTTAGCTTTCTTAAGAGAATTATCATGCGAGCTTATTGGAATATTTTCTCCTGAAAGAGCATATAAAAAACAATCCAAAGGTCTTTGAGCTACAACTTTGCTATCCTTTAATTTAATACTTCCAGCTGCTGTATTTCTTGGATTACTATATAGAGGATCTCCATTAGACTCTCTAATTAAATTCATTCTTTTAAACCCTTCAATTGGTAAAAAAATTTCACCTCTTATTTCAAAAAAGTCAGGATAATCTCCTCTAAGTTTAAGTGGTATTGATGAAATAGTTTTAACATTATTTGTAACATCATCTCCTTGAATTCCATCTCCTCTAGTTGTTGCTGACTCTAGTTCACCATTTTTATACAAAAGATTTATAGATGCTCCATCATATTTTAATTCACAGAAATAATTTATTTTTTTATCTCCTAATATTTTAATTAATCTTTCCTCCCATTTAAAAACTTCTTCCTTATTGTAAGTGTTTGATAATGAATACATAGGTTTTTTATGAATAATAGTTTTAAATGAATTAGAAGTTGATCCACCTACTCTTTGAGAAGGAGAATTTTTATCTAGAAAAAGAGGATTTTTTTTCTCTAAATCTATAAGATCTTTTAACTTATTATCAAATTCAAAATCACTAATTATAGATTTGTTCAAATTATAATAAAGATAATTGTGATAATGTAATTCATCTCTTAATTTTTTTATTTTTTCTAAATCAGTATTCATTTTTCTTTTTTAGTCTAATCATCCTGTTTTTTTTTGAAATATCTTTTTTTACCATTACATCAAACTTGTTATAACTATCAATTAAAGTTAATAGTGAACTAAAAAAAACAGGATTTATTTCAAAATAAATTTCCCCATCATCTTTAAGATTCAATATAGAAAAATCTAATATTGCTTTATAAAAAATTAATGGATTTTTTTTGTCAACAAAAATTGCATTATGAGGTTCAAAATTTAAAACTTTAGATTCAATATTATTTATTTCATCAGAAGTTATATAAGGAGGATTTGACACAATAATATCATAAATAATTTTATCATTAAAAGATTTTAAAATGTCTTTATATATAAAATTGATTTTAACTTTATTAAATCTGGCATTTTCCTTAGCAACCAATAGAGATTCTTTAGAGTTATCTATAGCTGTTAAATTAAAATTTCTTTTTTTAGAAGATAAAGAAACTGCAATACAACCACTTCCCGTTCCGATATCAAGTACATTTGTGTTTTTTTTAAAATCAGGATTTTCATTTATAATCCACTCAACTAACTCTTCAGTTTCTTGGCGGGGAATTAAAACGTTCTTGTTTACTTTAAATTTTAGACCCATAAAAAATGATTCTCCAGTAATATATTGAATAGGTTTGTAATTTTGTAAATACTTAATTGTTTTAATTAATTTATTGTATTGAAATTTTGATAATTGTTTTTTAGGATTTAATGCAATCATAGTAGAATTCCAATTAAAAAAAGAATTTATCAAAATTTTGAAATAAAAATCAATTTCATTTTTTGAATAACAGCCACTTAACATTTTGCGGTAAAAATTCCTAACATGAATCAAAGTCATAAGCAAACCTATACTTTATATTAATTTATAATACTTGCCAATGTAAATTAATAATTAAATTTACGAAACATTATATATTCTAATTTTTTATTAGATTAAAATGATTGATGAATTTTACATGAAAAGGTGTTTATCCTTAGCAAAAAAAGGAATTGGATACACATCTCCCAATCCCTTAGTTGGATGCGTTATAGTTTATAATAATAAGATTATTGGAGAAGGGTGGCATAAAAATTACGGAGAATCTCATGCAGAAGTTAATGCAATAAAAAATGTTAACGATACTTCTGTTTTAAATAAAAGTACAATCTACGTGAATTTAGAGCCATGTAATCATTATGGAAAAACGCCTCCATGTTCTGAACTAATAATTAAATATAAAATTCCCAAACTAGTTATTGGTGTAAAAGATCCAAATAATAATATTAATGGAAATGGTATAGAAAAATTAAAAAAAAATGGATGTAAGGTTAAAACAAACGTTTTAAAAAAAGATTGCATTAATTTAAATAAACGTTTTTTTACATTTCACCAAAAAAAAAGACCTTATGTTATTTTAAAATGGGCTAGATCTATAGATGGTTATATAGCTCCGCTTAATGAAACACAAAACAATACTAAAATATTTTGGATATCTAACCCTCTATCTATTCAAAGGGCTCATAAATTAAGAAGTACTGAAGATGGAGTTTTAGTTGGTATAAATACTATTTTAAATGACGATCCTAGTCTTACATTAAGAAAATGGAACGGAAAACATCCGAACAGATATGTTATAGATCCTAATCTTAAGATTGATGATGAAACGAAAGTGATGAAAGATAAACATCCACTTACAATAATAAACTCTCATAAAAATTTTAAAATAAAAAATAAAAAATGGGTAAAATGTAATTTTAAAAAAACATTTAATGTTTTAAAAATACTACATGAAGAAAACATTCAGTCTGTTATAATTGAAGGAGGAACTAAAACAATTCAACATTTCATTGATGAAAATTTATGGGATGAAGCTCAAGTTTTTACTGGAGCAAAAAAAATAATAAAAGGAATAAAAGAACCTGTGTTAAATATCAAAGAATCTTATAATGAAAAAATTGGAGATAATGAATTAAGCATTTATTACCCTATTTAAATAAATCAGAAAAAAAATCTGGACACCTAATTGGCTTTAAATTATGTGAAGATAAAAAGACCAAAACAGTTGAGCCTGTAGCTAAAATTTCATTCTTTTCTAAAAGAACCTCATAAGTCAATTCAAATTTTACTTTAGGAATCTTATTAGATTGAACTTTAATTCTAAAGCTTTTACCAAATGTTAAAGGTTTTATAAAATCTATATTTGCTTTAATTACAGGCATTAAATAACCTCTTTGCTCCATTTCTTGATAAGATAAACCCAAAGATGAAATCCATTCAATTCTTGCAAGTTCAAAGTATCTTAAATAATTTGAATGATGAACAAATCCCATTTGATCTGTTTCATAATATCTAATTAAAATTGGTTTTGTTATAAATATCATAAATTTATTTTAAAGTAAGAAAACTAAATTATTCCTACAAATTTACTGTTTCAGAATATCAAAAAAAAAAAAGTTAAAAATCAATAAAAAAAAAAATTTTTTTTTAAATTTTTTTTTTAATATTTTTAATTAAATTATTTAAAAAAAAAAAAATTTTTAAATAAAAAAAAAAAAAAATTTAAAAAAAAATAAAAAAAAAA
>CAYUZY010000088.1:1610-8042 GCA_964448645.1 uncultured Flavobacteriaceae bacterium | reverse complement strand
TTGGCAAGAGCATATAATACAGTTCAACCTGCTTCTGGAAAAATATTAAGTGGTGGTGTAGATGCTAATGCACTGCATAAGCCAAAAAGATTTTTTGGTGCTGCTAGAAAGATTGAAAACGGAGGATCTCTTTCTATAATTGCAACTGCGCTAACAGAGACTGGTTCAAAAATGGACGAAGTTATTTTTGAAGAATTTAAAGGAACAGGAAATATGGAACTTCAATTAGACAGAAGAATATCAAATAGAAGAATTTTTCCTGCGATCGATCTTGTCTCCTCTAGTACAAGAAGAGACGATTTGTTACTAGATGAAAACACCATTCAAAGAATGTGGGTAATGAGGAAATATTTAGCAGATATGAATCCAGTTGAAGCTATGGAATTTATCAATGATCGTTTTAGAAAAACTACTAGTAATGAAGAGTTTCTTATTTCAATGAATTCTTAAACTTACTTTAATTTAGCTACATGTTCGGCTAAATTTGATTTTAAATTTGCTGCTTTATTATTGTGAATAATATTCTTCTTTGAAAGTTTATCAATTAAAGAGACTATCTTCGGAAAAGATTTTAATGCATCTTTTTTCTTGCTAATTTCTTTAAAATCTCTTATAGAGTTCCTCGTTGTTTTATGCTGATAACGATTTAAAAGTCTCTTTTTGTCATTTGATCTAACTCTTTTTATTGCAGATTTATGATTTGCCATTATTATTAATTTTAGTAGCCCGTAGGGGAATCGAACCCCTCTTTCTAGGATGAAAACCTAACGTCCTAACCGATAGACGAACGGGCCTTTTTTTCGAGCGCAAATGTACATGTAAAATTCATATTATACAAAACAATATGAAGTAATGAACTTATTAAAATTATTATGATATTGCAAATAAAACTCTTTGAGATGAGGGCTTTCCTGAAATTATACACTTTCCCTTTTCAGAACTCTTTTCTAATGGAATACACCTAATAGTAGCTTTTGTTTCTTTTTTTATTTTTTCTTCAGTTTCTAATGTACCATCCCAATGAGCAGAAATAAATCCTCCCTTAGTTTTAATTATTTCCTTAAATGAATTATAATCATTGGCTAGAGTAATTGAATTATTTCTGAAAATTTTAGCTTTTTCAAATAAAGTTAATTGCATATCCTTTAAAATTTCTTGAATATTTGAAAACAAATTATCATTATTATCAACTATACTTTTAGTTAAAGTATCTCTTCTTGAAATTTCTACAGTATTATTTTCTATATCTTTTGGCCCAACAGCAAGCCTTATTGGAATTCCTTTTAGTTCGTATTCGTTAAATTTATACCCAGGTTTAAAATTTTCTCTATCATCATACTTAAAACTAATTCCTTTTTCTTTTAAACCATCTAAGATTCTATTTACAGCTTTATTTATCAATTCAAGTTCTGAAATAGATTTGTAAATTGGAACAATTACCACTTGAATAGGAGCTAAATTAGGTGGTAAAACCAGACCATTATCATCCCCATGAGTCATGATTAATGCTCCCATAAGTCTTGTGGAAACGCCCCATGAAGTTGCCCAAACATATTCTAAAGATCCTTTTTTATTTGCAAATTTAACATCAAAAGCTTTTGCAAAATTTTGTCCTAGAAAATGAGAAGTCCCTGCTTGTAAAGCCTTTCCATCTTGCATTAAAGCTTCTACACAATAAGTATCTACAGCACCAGCAAAACGTTCACTTTCACTCTTTAATCCTTGAATAACCGGAACAGCCATAAAATTCTCTATAAAATTTGCGTATAAATTATTTATAGTTTTTACTTCTTCTATTGCCTCCTCTCTTGATTCATGAGCAGTATGACCTTCTTGCCAAAGGAATTCTGATGTTCTTAAAAACAATCTTGTTCTCATTTCCCATCTAACGACATTAGCCCATTGATTTATTTTAATTGGCAGATCTCTATATGACTGAATCCATTTCTTATATGTGTTCCATATTATTGCTTCACTTGTTGGTCTTACAATAAGTTCCTCTTCTAATTTTGAATCAGGGTCAACTACAAGTTTATTTTTATTTTTTTTATCATTTTTTAATCTATAATGGGTAACAATAGCACATTCTTTAGCAAAACCCTCAGCATTTTTTTCTTCAGCTTCAAAAAGACTCTTTGGAACAAACAGAGGAAAATAAGCATTTTCATGACCTGTTTCTTTAAACATTCTATCTAATTCAGATTGTATTTTTTCCCAAATAGCAAAACCATAAGGTTTTATAACCATACAGCCTCTTACTGAAGAATTTTCTGCTAAATCGGCTTTAATAACTAATTCATTATACCATTTAGAATAATCTTGATTTCTTTTTGAAAGATTCTTACTCATATTATTTCTTTGGCATAAAATTTGCCTTATATTTAATTGGAAACAAAATTAAACTATTTGATTGATAATTTAAACCTTAACTAATTTATAATAATGAAAACTAAATACTTTCTAATATCTTTTTTTCTTTTAACAATCATTTTAGGATGTGGTAGTTTTCAAACATCTTCTTATTTTTTGTCAGATGGTATTTATTATGAAACTCCAAATCTAATTCAAAATAACAAGTCCGACAAAACAAAATATTATTCTAAGTATTTTCAAAATATTGGTGACAATTATTCTTCATTTAATAATAATGATCAGTATTTTACTGATTCTGAAAATTATTTTTCTCCTAATTCAAATGAACAACTAGCATGGGGAGATAATATTACTCAAACTGAAGTTATTTTTACAAATTATGGATTTCCAAGATATTGGGGTTTTTATAATCAAGGATATTACAATCCATTCTATTTTAACAGACTAGGGTATTATAATAGATATAATGGTCTTGCATTTGGGTGGGGATACCACAATCCATATTATAGTCCTTTTTACAGGCCGTTTTACAGTCCGTTTTATAACCCATACTACTCCCCTTTTTATAGTCCTTATTATAATCCATTTAATCCATACCATTTTTCAAGGCCATACTATAATAGACATAATTATTATGCAGATATAGATTATAAGAAAAGAAAATCTTCTAACTTTTCTAAGTCAAATAGTCGAAGAGGAGAAAAAAATTATCCTAATTCTAAAACAAATGATGGTGAAGTATCTTCTAGTACAAAAAATAAATCTGATTCTGAATTAGATATAAGAACAGCTCTAAATAGATTAAACGTGGGAAGAGGAAGGTACTTGGACAGTAGAATTAGCAGAAATTTCTTAAATCCAATTAATAATCAATTAGGAAGTAAATCAATAGGTTCTTTAACTAAAAGACCTCAAATATCTGGTAGATTTATTAACCCTTCAAAAGGGTCTTCTATAAATAATAAAAATGGAAGAGGATTTTCATCATCTTCAGTTAGAAATTATTCACGAGAAACAAATAGATCAAGTGAGCTAAATACTAATAGACAATCTAATAGGCAATATTATAGAGAATATAATTCTTCAAACAGAAATAATTTTCAAAGAAAAAATAACTACAATAATAATCAAAGAAATTATTCTGGAAGTTCAAATTCTCCTTCGAGATCTTATTCTTCTGGAAGATCTTCTAATAACTCCTCTAATTCAAGGTCAAGTTCAGGAGGCTCTAGTAGAGGAAGTAGACCTCATTAAATAGATCAAGGTTATCAAAATGATAAAAAAGTTTATACTTAACGTTTGTTTTGTATTGTTCTTTAATTTAATTATTGCACAAACAATTAATGATGCAATTACTTACAACTTAACAGATTTAAGTGGTTCAGCAAGGTTTACTGCAATGTCTGGAGCATTTGGAGCGATTGGAGGAGATCTTTCTGCAATTGCCATTAATCCTGCAAGTTCATCAGTATTTCTTGTTAATCAACTTAGTGTCTCTACGATTTCATATGAAAATAAAACAAATGCTAATTTTTCAAATACTATTAATCAAAAAAATAACTTAAGACCTTCTCAGGGTTCTGTTCCGTATCCAATTTTTCATTTTAATCAACTTGGAGCTGTTTTTGTTTTTAATAATAATAATAAAAGTGAAAATTGGTCTAGAGTCAGTTTATCCTATAATTATAATGACAAAAAAAGATATAATAACTCGTATACTGTTGAAGGAAATAATTCAAATGGTTTAGACAATTATTTCTTATACTATGCTAATGGAATAAAATTAAGTGATTTAGATCTTTATGAGGATGAAACTATATCTGACGTTTATAAAATTCTTGGAGATGAAATAGGTTTTGGAGCTCAGCAAGCCTTTTTAGGATATCAAAGTTTTTTAATTAATCCTGTGGATTTTAAACCAAATAATGATAAATATATTTCAAATGTTTTATATGAAAATTTATCAAATTATATGAAGATCAAAACAGAAGGTTATAATGGTGTTCATTCTTTAAATTTAAGTGGTTTATATAAAAAATTTATTCATCTTGGAATAAATATTAATCTTCATGAAATTAAATATGAAAATTACAATCGGTTTGTTGAGCAAAACTTTTCTGAAAAATCAAACGTAACTGAAGTAGCCTTTGATAATACTTTAGAATCTAATGGTGAAGGACTTTCTTTTCAGATTGGATTAATTGCGAAAATTAATAAAAATATTCGGCTTGGAGTCTATTACGACAGTCCTCAATGGATTAAAATAGAAGAAAAATATAAACAAGAAATAGTCGTTGATCATATTGAAAACACTTCATATATATCTGAAAAAATAAAACCAGATATAATAACAGTTTATGATCCTTATAAAATTCAAATTCCTTCAAAAAAAAACATAAGTCTGGCATATATTTTCAAAAAAGGCCTGCTTAGTATTGACTATGGAATAAAAAATTACGGAAAAACTCTTTTTAAAGAGACTTCCAATAATACAAGTAATTATTTAAGCTCTTTAAATAATCAAATAAATAATAACTTTATAGTTACAAATAACATAAGAATAGGTGGTGAATATATAATTGGATTATTTTCAATTAGAGCAGGTCTTTCAAATGAAGACTCATTTCAAAATAAAATAACTGTAAATAATAGTTCAGCTTCTTGGGGTGTTGGAATTAATTTTAAGAGAAGCTCAATTGATCTATCTTTCATTGATAATAAAACTAAAAACTCCTATAATTTATTTCCAGTTGTTTTAACAGATAAATATTATGTAACTAATAATAAAACTCAAATAATCTTTACTTATAACTTAAAACTTTAATGAAATATGAAAATAACTGTTTGTAGAAAAACTCACTTTAATGCAGCGCATAAATTATATAATAAAAGCTGGTCCAAACAAAAAAACATTAAAGTTTTCGGAAAGTGTTCTAATGAAAATTTTCATGGTCATAACTATGAATTAACAGTTAAAATTTATGGTGAAATAAATAAAACTACAGGGATGGTGATTGATTTAAATATTTTAAAAAAAATAATTAAAAAAGAAATTGAAGATGAGTTAGATCATAAAAATTTAAATTTAGATATTCCATATTTCAAAAAAATGATTCCTAGTACAGAAAATTTAGCTATTTATATATGGGAAAAATTAAACAAAGCAATTGAATTAAATTGCAAAATATCAGTTATTCTATATGAAACCCCTAGAAATTTTGTTGAATATTCAGCGTAGAATATTAAGGGTTTGAAAGTGAAACAGGAATTACTTTTCCATTAAAATATTTTGTTCCATTATTAGCGAAATCAAAAATGAATTCAGCTATATCCTTTGGTTTGACTTGAGCTTTATATCCAGGAAAAGCTTTATCTAGCATTTTAGTCTGAACGGATCCTAAACATAGAGAATTAAAAAAAGGACCAGATTGCTTAAATTCTTCTGCTAATACCTCTGTTAAAATATTTAAAGCACCCTTGCTTGAGGAATAAGCAGTTAAACCTTTGAATTTAGAACTGCCAGTAACACCTCCAATACTACTTATATTAACTACATGGGATTTTTTATTGAAAAAAGGAAAAAGATTCTTAATTAAACTAACAACTCCAAAAAGATTAACATCATAAACAGAATTAAAATCTTCCTTAGTCATATTTAAAAAAGATTTGTTTACTAATTTACCTGCATTATTAATTAGTATATCAACTTCCTTTATTTCTTTTTGAATAATATTTTTAATATTATCAATCGAGTTTTGACTTGTAATATCAAAACTTACATGCTTAATATTTTTAATATTATCAATTGAAATAGGAGATCTTGACAAAGATAATATTTTATAATTTTTCTTTGAATAAAGTTTTACCAACTCTAAGCCAATTCCTGAGCTTGTACCTGTTATTACAATATTTTTCATATATCATTGAATTAAAAAAATCTTATAATTAAAACAAAAGTATAGGTTTATAGAATATAATTCTTATTCTAAAATAAAAAATGAAATAAAGTATTTGAAATACCCAGAAATAAAAAAATAAATCAATTATTTAAAGGTTATA
>CAYUZY010000088.1:0-1600 GCA_964448645.1 uncultured Flavobacteriaceae bacterium | reverse complement strand
TCTTAATTTCTTAAGAGCGGTTTTTTAAAATAAATAAATGAAGTATTTGAATTATTTTAAAATTAAAAATAAATCAATTATTTAAAGGTTATATCACTCGATAATTAATAATTATATTTGTAAAAACAATTAGAATAAATCATGAAAATTAAAAAATTTGTTTCTAAAGAACTTTCAAGATTAGATGATGATCATTTTTCTAGCTCTTCCCAAACACCATTAAAAAAAGATGCTTTTAAAATTCCAGATATAGAAAAAATCAAATTAATTGAAACGAAAATCAGAGACATTCTTGATATTCTTGGAATGGATTTAGACGATGACAGTATTTCTGGAACTCCAAAAAGAGTGGCTAGAATGTTTATTAATGAAATTTTTAGTGGTATAAATCCCATAAACAAACCAAACACATCGACTTTTGATAATAACTATAAATATGGTGAAATACTTGTTGAAAAGAATATTACTCTAAATTCTACTTGCGAACACCATCTTTTACCTATAGTTGGAATAGCTCATGTTGCATATATTTCTAATGGAAAAGTCGTGGGTCTTTCAAAAATTAATAGAATTGTGGATTATTATTCAAAGCGACCGCAAGTACAAGAAAGGCTTACTCTGCAAATTGTCCAAGAACTTCAAAATATTTTAAAAACGAAAGATGTTGCATGTGTTATAGACGCTAAACATTTATGTGTAAACTCAAGAGGAATTCGAGATACTCAAAGTAGTACTGTTACTTCTGAGTTTGGTGGAAAATTTAAAGAAAAAGAGATTAAAAAAGAATTTCTCGATTATATTAAATTAGAAGCTAATTTTTAATGAGTTCATCTCTATCAATTTATAATTCTCTTTCTGGTAAAACAGAACTTTTTAAAACTATTTCGCCTAAGTATGTTGGAATGTATGTTTGTGGACCAACTGTTTATAATAAAGTTCATCTAGGAAACTGTCGAACATTTATTTCCTTTGATTTAATCTACAGATATCTAATTCATTTAGGTTATAAAGTTAGATATGTTAGGAATATTACAGATGTTGGTCATCTTGAATACGACCAAGATCAAGGTGAAGATAGAATTTCAAAAAAAGCAAGAAACGAGTCTGTTGAGCCTATGGAAATAGTTCAAAAATACACATTAGACTTTCATGAAACTTTAAATAAATTTAACATACTTCCTCCAAATATAGAACCTACTGCTACAGGTCATATTATTGATCAAATTGAATTAATTAAAAAAATTATTAAATCAGGATATGCTTATGAAATTAATAAATCCGTTTATTTTGATGTAATTAAGTTTAATAAACAATATAAATATGGAAAATTAAGTGGCCGAAATATTGAAGATTTAGTTCATAATACTAGGGATTTAGATGGTGTAAGTGATAAAAAAAATCCACAAGATTTTGCATTATGGAAAAATGCAGAATCAATTCACATAATGAAATGGCCATCTCCTTGGGGAGAAGGATTTCCTGGTGGGCATCTTGAATGTAGCGCCATGAGCTCTAAGTATTTAGGAGATAAATTTGATATTCATGGAGGAGGAATGGATTTAAAATTTCCACATCATGAATGTGAAATTGCTCAATCTGA
>CAYUZY010000087.1:0-8192 GCA_964448645.1 uncultured Flavobacteriaceae bacterium | reverse complement strand
AAATCATTTATATTAAATGTAATTCCAGCCTTAGGGTTAAAGAAAATAAACGAATTATTCACTTTAAATATTTCTGGGCCTTTAATAGTCCCATCTATTGAATAATTTAAATTTCTGATTTGAGCATCTAGATATACAGAAGTTTTAGTGCTTATAGTCTTATTTAGCTTAACAAAAAAGCTTAATTCTTTTTTAATACCATTATTTTCATAAAACTTATTATTTATTAAATCATAAGGAATATTTTGCGCCCAGATTAAACTACCGTAATGATCTCCATCATATACCGAGTAAAGGCCTCCAAAATTTAACTTTGTAGAATTTTTAATGTAATTTAACCTTAGAGTTAAAACATGAAAATAATTATCTAACCATTTTTGAGTTATATTTTCTGTACTAGAAATAACCGTATTTCCTATTTCGAAGGATTTTAAATTTAAATATTTGAAATCCGTTTCATTTCCATATGAAATATTTTCAACATACCATTTATCATTGTATTCTTCATAAAAACCATAACCTTTAGTGAAATTATATCCTAATGAAAAATTAGTTAAAGAATTTATTTCTTTATCCAATAAAATTTGAATATGATTTTGTTTATAATTATCTACCTGATTATTATAAAATCCTGTTTTATTACCATTTTCATCATAAACCTCCCCTGCAGTATTGTATTTTCTGTTTTTTTTAAGTTGAAAAGAATCTATTCCATACCAAGATTGATAAGTGATTTCATGTCCACCAAATCCTAAAATTCTAAGTAATGTATTTTTATTTTTGAAAGCAAACTGCAAAAAATAGGACTCTAAATCAGATTTTGCTCGATCAATATATCCGTCGGAATCAATCTGTGAAAATCTACCAGAAAACTCAATGTTTTTATTTATTAATCCTGTTGAAAATCTTAATGTTTTTTTTAATGTATTAAAACTCCCATAACTAGAAGAAATTTCAGATTGAGGCATTTCTGAAAGAAAATCAGATCTTAAATTTATACTTCCTCCAAAGGCTCCTGTACCATTTGTAGAAGTCCCTATACCTCTTTGAATTTGAAAACTTTCAACATTTGAGGCAAAATCTGGCAAATCTACCCAATATACTGAATGTGATTCTGAATCATTATAAGGGAAACCATTTATCGTTACATTAATCCTAGTTGCATCTATTCCTCTAACTCTTAAATTTGTATAACCAATTCCATTTCCTGCATCACTTGAAGTTACAACTGATGGTAAAAACTTTAGTAACACTGGAATATCCTGACCTAAATTTCTTGATTTTAAATCATCTTTTGACAAATTACTATGAGTTATTGGTGAATCACTTGAAACTCTAATACCTTCAACATTAACCTCTTTTAATGAGATCGTGAAAATAGAATCTTTAATTTGAACTTTTTGAGCACTTAAAGTAAATGATATCAAAATAAAAATATATTTAAATTTTAAAATTTTCATTTTATTAAACTTTAAAAAAAAGGGGATTTAAATTCTATTAATTTCCCTTAACAGCATTACCTGTTTAGGTTCAATGGGTATAATCTCAGCTATTTCTAGCACCCCTTATGAGATGATACAAATTTAATAAATTGTAATCACAAATTATTTATAATATTTATACTATTACTTAATCTTTCTTCAATAGAACCTTTTATTATTGAATATGGTTTATTGTTTTTGTCTAGTGTATCTTTAAAATAAGAGAACATTTTTTTTCTATCATATGGTCTATCTCTTAAATCATCTTTTTTCCATGGAACATCAATTGATGTTAATAAATAATGATCATACTTTAATTCTTCACTTAATTTTATAATCTCAGGATCGCAATATCCATCAAAATGTGTTTCAGACCATATCCTGGTTACCAAAATATTAGTATCACAAAATAAGTATTTTCTAGTCTTTGGAATTTGATTACTTTCCAATTTTAATTGACCTGAAACAATAACTGGTAAGTCTTCTTTAGTACAAACCTTTTTCGATTTATCCCATTTATTTTGAAGATATTCTCTAGCAAATTCTGGTACCCATTGTGTATTGTAATGATTAGCTAACAATCTTGCTAAAGTAGTTTTTCCAGTACACTCTGGTCCATACAAAACAATTTTCAGGCAGAAGTTTTGACTTTGTAAATTTTTATCCATGATATATAACCCATAATAGCAATAATTGTAAATATAAAATATTGTATAGATGTTATGGCAAGTCCTTTATAAAAGTACAAAGGAATAGAAATAACATCTCCTATAATCCAAAAAATCCAACTTTCAATTTTTCTTCTTGCCATTAACCACATGGCTGCAAAAAATATTCCAGTTGTTAATGTATCAATATAGGCAACCCACGATGTAAATAAATTAAATGATTTGTAAATATTTGAAATCAATACTAAACTACTTATAAAAATGAATGAACTAATTATAAAATCATTAGTTGACCCATATGAAACCTTATTAATGGTCTGACCATTTTTTTTGTAACTCCAATAATACCACCCATATATACTCATGAAAAAAAAATATGCATTAATAATCATATCTCCTAAAAGTTCAAATTGAAAAAGTAAATAAACAAAAATTCCTGTGGAAATCATCCCTGTTGGATAAACAGCAATTTTATTCATTTTAGCAAAAAAGACACTCAGAATTCCCAAAAAAACAGCAAGAAATTCAAGAACAATATCTACAACAAAATAATTCTCATAAGGTTTTAAGAAATAATCAAAAATCTGGACTGTAATTGCTTCTGTCAACATTAAATAACTTTAATTGGACTATAATATGATCTTTATCATCAAACACATTTTTTATTTCTCTATTCAAATAACTCATTAACAAATCATAATCTCCATAAATTTGAGTGCTTAATGGATTCTCAATTACTTTAAAACCAGAATCACGAATCGTTTTAATAAATTTTTTAATTGTAGATGTATAATTTTTTTTTATTGGAATTAATGTTATTTCAACTGATACTTTCATTATTGTAAAGATAATGCTACAGTACAAGAATAATTGTTGATTTTTAAAAAAAATAAATGAAATTTAAAAATTTGATTATTATAGAAAATTCTTGCCATACCTTCAGTGGAATTTTCATCAAATGGATCAATAATAATTTGTTCTGAAAATATAATTCCATTGACTTTAAAAGCTTTGTAAATAGCCTCTTTAGCTGTCCATATATAAGTAATTTGTGAAATACTTTTTTTTGTAATAAATATTTTTTCTCTTGTATTTAAAAACTTAGGAGATATATTTAAAATTTTAGGTTGATTCTTTTCAATATCAATTCCAATTTTTTGATCAGAAATTACTATTCCAGACAATTTTTTTGAATGTGAAAATGAAATATATCTTCCATCATTCAAATATGGTCTACCAAAATCGTCATAGTGCTGATTTTGGTCCGAAATTCCTGTTTTTTTTAACAATTGCCTTATTGATAAAATTCCTTTTCTATGATCTAAAGATTTTTTAGAAGAAATTTTTTCTTTTAAAACTGAATTTAGTTTCAACCCTAAACTTAATTCTTTTTCGCTCTCAATAATATTCCAAAAAAATAAATTGAAATCTTGATCAAAATTTGTACCGACATATTTGTTAAATAATGGCATTTGATAATTTATAGAAAGGTCGTATTTTTGGAAACTAATATAATCATTATATGAAATTGTCAAATAAAACAAAATCCTTACCATATAAAGTAAAGGATTTAAAACTAGCTGAATGGGGAAGAAAGGAAATTAAATTAGCAGAAAAAGAAATGCCTGGTTTAATGTCTTTAAGAGAAGAATTTAAAAGTTCAGCTCCACTAAAAGGAGCTAGAATAGCTGGATGTCTTCATATGACAATTCAAACCGCAGTTCTAATAGAAACCCTTATTGATTTAGGAGCAGAAGTTACTTGGAGTTCATGTAATATTTTTTCGACTCAAGATCATGCTGCTGCTGCTATTGCAAAAAAAGGTATTCCAGTATATGCTTGGAAAGGAATGAATGAAAATGAATTTAACTGGTGTATTGAACAAACTCTTTTTTTTGGAAAAGATCTTAAACCATTAAATATGATTCTGGATGATGGAGGTGATTTAACAACTATGGTTTTTGATAAATTCCCTGAACTAATCCCTGATATAAAAGGACTCTCTGAAGAAACAACTACTGGTGTCCTTCGTTTATATGAAAGAATGAATAAAAATAAATTACCTATTCCAGCAATAAACGTTAATGATTCAGTTACAAAATCTAAATTTGACAATAAATATGGTTGTAAAGAAAGTGCTGTTGATGCTATAAGACGTGCAACTGATATTATGTTGGCCGGAAAAAGAGTTGTAGTATGTGGTTATGGAGATGTCGGCAAAGGAACTGCCGCATCATTTAGAGGAGCAGGTGCAATTGTTACAATTACTGAAATTGATCCAATTTGTGCATTACAAGCTGCTATGGATGGATTTGAAGTTAAAAAACTTTCTAATGTTATTTGTTCAGCAGATATAGTTGTTACTGCAACAGGAAATAAAGATATAATTGAAAAAGAATCTTTTCTTGCATTAAAAGATAAAGCTATAGTTTGTAACATTGGTCATTTCGATAATGAAATTGACATGTCATGGTTAAACAAAAACTATTCACATACTAAAACTGAAATTAAACCTCAAGTCGATATATACACTTTAGAAAACAATAAACAACTAATTATATTAGCAGAAGGAAGATTAGTTAATTTAGGATGTGCAACTGGTCATCCTAGTTTTGTTATGAGTAATTCCTTTACAAATCAAGTTTTAGCTCAAATAGAACTATGGAATCACAGTGGTAAATATGAAAACAAAGTTTACATGCTTCCCAAACACCTTGATGAGAAAGTTGCATTTCTTCATCTGAAACACCTTGGAGTTGAGCTTGAAACTTTATCTACAGAACAAGCAAAATACATTGGAGTAAACCAAAAAGGACCTTTTAAACCAGAATATTATAGATATTAATAAATCTTTATAATTTATTAATTAGGTATTATAGAAACGTAAGACTTATTATTACGTTTTTTTGTGAACTTAACAGATCCGTCAATTTTTGCATGAAGTGTATGATCTTTACCTATATACACATTTTCACCAGGATAATGAACTGTACCTCTTTGGCGAACAATTATATTACCAGATTTGGCGATTTGACCTCCAAAAATTTTAACACCAAGCCTTTTAGAATGAGACTCTCTTCCGTTTTTTGAACTACCAACTCCTTTTTTATGTGCCATGTGATATAAGTGTTATTTGTTTTTTGCTGATTTCTTTTTTGATATTACCTTAGGTTTAGAAGAAACTGTTTTTTTTGGAGTTGCTTTTTTTGACTTTAAAACCTTAGAATCAGATTTAACCTCTTTAACTTTATTACTTTTAACTTCAGCCTTTTTTGTATCTGCTTTTTCTGATACACTTTCAATTAATAATTCTGTAAAAAATTGTCGATGACCATTTTTAACCCTATAACCTTTTCTTCTTTTCTTTTTAAAAACTATAATTTTATCTCCTTTACAGTGTTTCAATATTTTTGCTTTAACAGAAGCTCCTGATACTTTTGGGAAACCTACTTTTACTTTTTTGCCATCATCAAAAAGAAGTACATTATCAAAGGAAACTTTAACCCCCTCTTTTTCTGAAAGACGATGCACGAATAACTTATCGTTTTTTGAAGCCTTAAATTGCTGTCCTGCTATTTCAACAATTGCATACATTTATAAAATTTTAGTGGGCAAATATACTGATTTTTAATTATCCTAGAAACAAAATTATTAAAGTTCAATCCATTTTGGATTATTTAAAGACCACTTAACAACTTGATTAATTCTATCTTTAATTTTTATTTTTGGTTCCCAACCTAATTTTTTCATTTTTTCACCAGACAAAGCATATCTTAAATCATGGCCAGGCCTTGAAGAATGATAATCAACCAATTCATAATTCAAATTTTTATTTTGAGAATCTGCTATAGCTTTCGCTAATTCCAAATTATTAAGCTCTTCTGATCCAACAATGTTAAATTTAGGACACTTAGCTCCTCCCCAATCATGAATATTTTCAATCTTATTTTCCAAAAGAAATAAAATTGCTTCTGCTACATCAATTGCATGTATATAATGTCTTGACCCAGGAATTGTTTTTGTTTTATCACTGTGTATAGTTACACCTTTACCGTCTCTTATTTTTTTTATACACATTGGTACAAATTTTTCTGGATGTTGTCTTTCTCCAAAAACATTCATTGTATGAGTAATATATATAGGTAATGAATATGTATTTTCAAAAGCTACAGCAAGTTCTTCCCCTCCAGCTTTAGTTGCGCTATAGGGATTTGTTGAATTATATCTGTCGTTTTCTTTGTAATTAATTTGATTTGGTGCAGGACCGAAAACTTCATCTGTACTAAAATAAATAAACCTTTCAATTGTCTTTTTTTTATTAATCATTTTTGCAAAATTTAAAATGTTACATGTACCTACAACATTATCCATAACAAACTCCATAGGAAATTTTATGCTTCTGTCTACATGAGATCCTGCAGCTAAGTGAAGAATATAATCTACATGACCAATATCACTTGCTATCCAAGGGTTTAATTCAGCTTTCAAATCATGATATATAATTTTAACTCTTTTCTTCTCTTTTTCAGAAAACTGAAACATAATATCATTTAATCTATTTAAATTACCACTGTAATCTAACCTGTCAAGCGAAATAATTTCCCAATTAGTATTCTTAATTAAAAATTCTATTAAATGATGAGCAATGAAACCAGCTCCACCAGTAATTAATACCTTTTTCATGCCTTAAAAATATCAATTAATTTTAATAGAAGTTTATTTCTTTCAAATTCTTTTTCAAAATATTTTCTTGCATTTTTACCCATTTCTGATTTTTCTTTTTTTGTTAAATTTGAAAATCTTATAATAGCCTTGGCTAACATGTCAGAATTTTCAGATGGTGAAGAATATCCAGATTTTGACTTCATAATTATATCTGAGCATATTCCATCAATAGAGCCAATAATCGGTTTGCCACATGCTAAATATGATTGTAGCTTTCCTGGAATAGTTAATTTAAAAATTTTACTTTTTTTCAGACTAACTAAAAGAACATCTGCACAAGCAAAATAATCTGACATTTTCTCAGGAGGAAATGACCCCAAAAATTTAAAATTATTTTCTAAAGACATTTTAGAAATCTTTTCAATTAGTCTTTTTTTGTCACGACCTTCTCCAATAATTATAAAATTAATATTGTTTTTAATACTTCTAATTTTGTCAGCAGCAGAAATAATTGTATCAAAACTTTGAGCAACACCTATGTTGCCAGCAAATAGAATATTTAACCCCTTTGGAAAAATTGATTTTACGCTTGATTTTGGTTTAACTACCTTATAAAAACTTTCTGCATAATAAGGATAGTAAAATATTTTATTTTTACTAACACCCTGTTCTATCATATAATCTTTAAACCTTGGAGATTGTACTAGAATAGTGTCATAAAAGAAATATATAGATTTAGTCATTAAATTAACTAGTCCTAATATAATTTTATTTTTTATTCCTCCTGCATCTTTTAAAGATTCTGGCCAAAGATCATGTACCCACAAAAAAGGTTTTGCTCTGAAAATAAATGAAGCTAAAACACCTATAAAACCAACTGTAATGGGTGAAGGTGCGTAAACAAATATTTTATCAAATTTTTGTTTAATAGAAAAAAGTTTAATTGAGCCAAAAAAAACAAAAGAAATATAATTTAAAAATAGTCGAAAACCACCTGAATTTCCTCTTGAGATTAAATTTGATCTATATACCTTAATACCATTTATTATTTCTATTTTCTTAGTATTCCAAGAATATCCTTTATAAAAATTTCCTTTTGGATAATTTGGTTTTCCAGTAAGAACTTCTACTTCATGACCCAAATTCTTCAATCCAAAACACAAATCATTTATCCTAAAGTTTTCAGGATAAAAATATTGAGAAACAACTAATACCTTCAATTTAATTTTGATGTTATTGTAAATTAAAATCTGTAAGAATATAAATCTTTATTAATGCCATAAAATAAATTAAGTTCAGATATCATTTTATCATAGCTTGAAAATTTATACTTTATGTCTGATCTTTGAGACACTAAACTTCTATCGTAAATAATTGA
>CAYUZY010000086.1:0-8395 GCA_964448645.1 uncultured Flavobacteriaceae bacterium | reverse complement strand
AATCATGTTTTTGACATAATCGGCATGACCTGGACAGTCTACGTGAGCATAATGACGATTTTCAGTTTGATACTCTACATGAGAAGTATTTATTGTTATACCACGCTCTTTTTCTTCAGGAGCATTGTCTATTTGGTCAAAACTCTGAGCTTCAGATAATCCAGCATCAGCTAACACCTTTGTTATTGCTGCTGTTAAAGTGGTTTTACCATGGTCAACATGACCTATTGTCCCAATATTTAAATGGGGTTTCGATCGATCAAATGTTTCTTTAGCCATAATATTTTAATTTCTTTGTTGTTTTTAGGAGCGCAAATTTATGAATTTTTTTGACTTACCCCTTTTTTTTAAAGAACTTTTTACAAGTTTTTGTTAATAAAAATTAAATAATCTTTTTTTTATGTAAAATTTAATTTAAAATCAACTTTTTTGATTGATTTTATTAATAGTTAAAAATTAATTTATTCTGATCATCATTATTGTTATTTTTGCATAGAGATTAATAAAAAATACATCAATGGCATTTGATATTGAAATGATCAAAAGTTTATATAAAAAAATTAACGCTAGAGTTAAAGATGTTCGATCTGTTATTGCTAAACCACTTACTCTTAGTGAGAAAATTCTTTATTGCCATACATGGGATAAAAAAAATTCTAAAGTTTTTAAAAGAGGCATTGATTATGTAGATTTTGCTCCTGATAGAATTGCATGTCAAGATGCAACAGCTCAAATGGCATTATTGCAATTTATGCAAGCAGGAAAAGACAAGGTTGCAGTTCCGACTACTGTTCATTGTGACCATCTTATTCAAGCAAAAAGTGGAGCTAAAGTAGATTTAAAATCTGCAAATTCAACAAGTGCTGAAGTTTTTAATTTTTTAGAATCTGTTTCTAACAAATATGGAATTGGATTTTGGAAACCTGGAGCTGGAATAATACATCAAGTTGTTCTAGAAAACTATGCTTTCCCTGGAGGAATGATGATTGGAACTGATTCACATACTGTAAACGCTGGAGGTCTTGGAATGATTGCTATTGGTGTTGGAGGTGCTGATGCTGTTGATGTTATGGCTGGAATGCCTTGGGAATTAAAATTTCCAAAACTTATTGGTGTTAAATTGACTGGAAAATTAAATGGATGGACGGCCCCAAAAGATGTTATTTTAAAAGTTGCTGGGATATTGACTGTAAAAGGAGGTACTGGATGCATAATTGAATATTTTGGTGAAGGTGCAAAATCAATGTCTTGTACAGGAAAAGGCACAATTTGTAATATGGGTGCTGAAGTGGGGGCAACTACATCAACTTTTGGTTATGATGATTCTATGGAGAGATACTTAAGATCAACTGGAAGAGATGATGTTGCAGATGAAGCAAATAAAATTAAAACAGATTTAACTGCTGATCCAGAAGTTTACCAAAATCCAGAAAAATATTTCGATCAAGTTATTGAAATTAATCTAGATGAATTAATGCCTCATATAAATGGCCCATTCACTCCAGATCTAGCTACCCCAATAAATGAGATGAAGACTAAAATTAATAAAGAGAATTGGCCTGTTGATATAGAGTGGGGATTAATTGGATCATGTACAAATTCATCATATGAAGATCTAACAAGATCTGCTTCCATTGCAAAACAAGCTTTAGAGAAGAAACTTGTAACAAAGGCTGAATTTGGAATAAACCCTGGTTCTGAACAAGTTAGGTATACTGCAGAAAGAGATGGAATTCTTTCAATTTTTGAAAAATTAAACGCTAAAATTTTTACAAACGCTTGTGGTCCATGTATAGGACAATGGGCACGAAAAGGAGCTGATAAACAAGAAAAAAATTCAATTATACATTCCTTTAATAGAAATTTTTCAAAAAGAGCTGATGGTAATCCTAACACTCATGCTTTTGTCTCCTCTCCTGAAATAGTTGCTGCAATAGCCATATCAGGAAAACTTGATTTTAATCCTATTACCGATAAACTTATAAATGAAGAAGGAGATGAAGTTTTTCTTGATCCTCCAATAGGAATTGAACTTCCCTCTAAAGGTTTTGATTTTGAAGATAACGGGTATACCGAACCTTTAGTTGATGGTAGTAAAATTGATGTTGTCGTTAAAGAAAATTCTGAAAGGCTTGAAATACTTAAACCTTTTAAACCTTGGAATGGTCAAAATATAATTGGAGCTAAATTACTTATTAAAGCTTTCGGAAAATGTACTACTGATCATATCTCAATGGCTGGGCCCTGGCTAAGATACAGAGGTCATTTAGATAATATTTCTAACAATTGTCTTATTGGTGCAGTTAATGCTTTTAATCAAAAAACAAATTTTGTGAAAAATCAATTAAATGGTGAGTATGGTGCAGTACCAGATGTGCAAAGAAAATACAAAGAATCTGGAATAGTAACCATTGTTGTTGGAGATCACAATTATGGAGAGGGATCTTCAAGAGAACATGCTGCTATGGAGCCAAGACATCTAGGTGTTAAGGTAGTTCTAGTAAAATCCTTCGCTAGAATTCATGAGACCAATTTAAAAAAACAAGGAATGTTGGCTTTAACTTTTGAAAATGAATCAGATTATAATTTAATTCAAGAAGACGATACTTTTAACCTAATTGATTTAAAAGATTTTTCCACTAACAAATCAATTACTATTGAAGTTATTCATTCTAACAATACTAAGGACATTATACCTGCGAATCATTCATATAACGATCAACAAATAGAATGGTACAAAGAAGGATCTGCACTTAATTTAATTAAAAAAAATAATTAAGTTTAACAGATGAACTTTGTTAAATTTAAAATTTTAGTTCTAATATTTTTCTTTTTTTTTCTTGACATTAATGCTTCTGATAAAATATACAATATTATTAAATTCGGAGCTGTTGGGAATGGTGTTTATCTTAACACAAAAGTAATCAATCAAACTATAATTGAATGTAATAAAAATGGAGGGGGTACTATTTTAATTCCAAAAGGTAAGTTCTTAACAGGCACTATTAGATTACTATCAAATGTAAGTATAAAACTAGAATCAGGAGCTGAAATTATTGGAAGTAAAAATATATCTGATTATATGATAATGCCAGATGGATATTATTATTCAGGAATTAATTATGCTGGTATTTTTTTTGCTAATAATATTGAAAATGTCTCTATTTCAGGTAATGGTAAAATTAAAGGTAATGCCTCTTTATTCATGAATTTTAAAAAACGTTTTCGTTGGTCAAAAAATGAAAGTAGATTAACTAGACAAGGAGAAAAATATATGTCAAACGAAAATATTGAAGATGGTCCAGTAGATTATGATGAAAGACCTGGTCACCTTATTACAATTAGTAATTCAAGAAATATAAAAATTAATGACCTTTATTTAGAATATTCTCCAAAATGGACAATCAGAATTGGTGGAAGTGAAAATATTAATATTCATAAAATTGTAATAGATAATAATCTATTTATTCCAAATAATGATGGAATACATATTACCTCATCGAGAAATGTTGAAATATCTAAATGTAATGTAACAGCTGGTGATGATGCAATAATTGTAACTGGTTTCACATCTGGAGATAAAAACATTGATTATAAATTCGGAAATAAATCAAAAATTTCTGAAAACATAAAAATTAATGATTGTAAATTAAAATCAAGATCTTCTGCTATAAGAGTTGGTTATGGTGAAAATGCAATAAAAAATGTTGTTTTTAATAATATTATTATTGATTCTTCAAATAGAGGTATAGGAATTTTTTCTAGAAATAATAGTTCAATAGAAAATATTATTTTTAAAAACATTAAAATTAATACTAGAATTCATTCTGGAGGATGGTGGGGAAGAGGAGAACCTATTCATATTTCTTCTATTAAAAACACAAATGATGGAATTGCTGGAAAAATTAATAAAATTTATTTTTCAAATATTAAAGCAAATTCAGGAAGTGGAATATTAATTTATGCAGAAAAAAATGATTTAATTAATAATATAAAATTTCAAAACATTGATTTAACAATAAATAATGGCCCATACACTAAAACCTATGGAGGTAATCTTGATATAAGACCCAGTTATTCTTTAGATTATTCAGTTTTTAAATTTGATATTTCTCCTATTTACGGTCAAAATTTAAAAAATATAGAAATTGAAAAATTCAAATTAAAGTGGGATAATGAATTACCGAATTTTTACACTCACGCAATAGAAATAATAAATTTTAGTGATTTAATTATAAATGATTTTTATGGTCAGCCTGGTCCAAAAAATCAAAAACTTAGTACAATAAAACTTTCAAATGGCAATAAAACACTATTAAAAAACTGCGAAACACCCAAGGAATATAATCTTTTAGAACAGGAAAACACAAAAAACATTACAATAACAAAATAATATATTTATCTTATTAAAAAACTACTGTTATGAAAAACTTTTATCTTTTTATTTTACTGATTTTTTTCTCTAATTGTGATATTATTAATTCAGAATTTCATGAAATTTCCAAAAAAGAACTTAAAGACAAAATTAAAGGTGCTTGGGCAGCCCAAACAATTGGAGTGACCTTTGGAGGTCCAACAGAATTTAGATATTTAAAAAGAATTATACCTGATAGTATAAAAATAGAATGGACAGATTCTACTCTTATAAATATGATGAAATATGCACCTGGACTTTATGATGATATATACATGGATCTAACTTTTGTTGATGTTTTAGAAAAAGAAGGATTTGATGCTCCTGCTTCTTCTCATTTAAAAGCTTACTCGGAATCAAAATATTGGTTATGGCATGCTAATCAACAAGGAAGATATAATTATCTAAATGGAATAAACGCTCCTGAATCTGGTCATTGGATAAACAATCCTCACGCTGACGACATTGATTTTCAAATTGAAGCTGATTTTGCTGGAATAATGAATCCAGGAATGCCAAATTCTGCACTAGAAATATGCGATAAAGTCGGGCATATAATGAATTATGGAGATGGATATTATGGTGGTGTTTTTGTTGCAGCGATGTATAGTAATGCTTTTATTGAAAATGATATAAAAAAAATAATTGATAATTCATTAAAACTAATACCTGAAAAAAGTACATTTCATAAATGTATATCCGATGTTATTAAATGGCACAAAGAAAATCCTAATGATTGGAAAAAAAATTGGAGTTTAATTGAGAAAAAATGGGGTAACGATATAGGATGTCCAGACGGTGCCTATAGAGACTTTAATATTGATGCAAAAATTAATTCTGCCTATGTAGTTCTTGGCCTTTTATATGGAGAAGATGACTTTGATAAAACATTAGATATTTCAACAAGAGCTGGTCAAGATTCAGATTGTAATCCTGCCACAGCAATGGGTATCCTTGCTACTGTTAAGGGGTTTAGTAATATCCCTGACTTTTGGCTTAAAGGATTAGAAGAAATTGAAGATATAAATTTTCAATTTACCAATATGTCTTTAAATGATGTTTATAAAATTAGCTATAAGCATGCTGAGGAAATGATTATTAGAAATGGTGGTAAGGTTTTAGATAATTCATTTCAAATAAAAAAACAAAAAAATATAGTTGCACCTTATGAAGAAAATTTTCCTGGTTATGAATTGTCAAAAAACATTAAAGTTGATAAAAAAATCAAATTTAATGACAAACAAGAAATAGATATAAAATTTAATGGAATTGGAATTGTTTTAAGAGGAGAATCAAGAAATCTGGATAAGGAAATTGATTCAAAATATGCAATGATTGAAAAAAATGAAACTTTAAATAATTTTAGCTATGAAGTTGAATTTAGAATTGATGGGGAATTAATAAAAACTATGAGTCTACCCATATATTTTATTGAAAGAGCTCATGAATTATTTTTTAAATATGAATTAGAAGAAGGAGATCATACTTTAAATATAAAAATTCTTAATCCCAATAAAAAGGCATATCTAAGACTAGACAATCTTATTGTATATCAAAGAAAAAGTTAGAATGAAATCTAAAATCTATGTTATTGGAAGTTCTAATACAGATATGTTAGTAAAATCAACTTTTCTACCAAAACCTGGAGAAACCGTTATTGGAGATACTTTTCTAATGAATCCTGGAGGAAAAGGAGCAAATCAAGCAGTTTCTGCATGTAAATTAGGAGCTGATGTGACTTTTATTACTAAACTTGGAAATGATATGTTTGGTAAAAAAGCTATTAAAAATTTTAAAAACATAGGTATTAATACGAGTTTTATAAAAATTGATAAAAAAAATCCATCCGGAGTAGCAATAATTATGGTAGATAAAAAAGGTGAAAATTCTATTTCTGTTGCACCTGGATCAAATAATTCTTTAACTATAAAAGATGTTGATTTTCTTAAAAAAAAATTAAACTCTTCTGATTATGTTTTAGTGCAATTGGAAATTCCCTTAATTGTTGTAGAATACTTAATTGAAATGTGTAATGAATTAAATGTTAAACTTATTTTAAATCCCGCTCCCTTTCAAAAAATAAGTGATTACCATTTAAGTTTAGTTAATACTATAACACCAAATGAAACTGAAACTCAATATCTTTCTGGAATTGAGGTTAAAGATAAAGACTCTGCTAAAAAGGCTTCAGAAATTCTAATAGATAAAGGAATACAAAATATCATAATAACTATGGGAGAAAAAGGGGCATTTTATAAGTCTTCAAGTTTTGAAGGTCTAATTCCTACAAATAAAGTAAAGGTCAAAGACACAACTGCAGCAGGAGATACATTTAATGGTGCACTTATAGCAGGATTGTCAATGAAAATGGATATGCTAACAAGTATTGAATTTGCAAATAATGCTGCTACCTATTCTGTCACAAAACTAGGAGCTCAATCTTCTGCACCTTCAATAAATGATTTAAATAATAAATTTATAAAATATGTTCATAGTTGAAAGTTACGGATTAGCTGTTTTTTTATGTTTTATAACAATGCTATGTTGGGGGTCTTGGGCAAATACTCAAAAACTATCTAAAGACTCTTGGTCTTTTCCCTTATTTTATTGGGATTATTGCATTGGAGTAATTGTTCTCTCGCTTTTTTTTGGACTAACTCTAGGAAGTAATGGTGATGAAGGGAGATCTTTTATTCAAGACTTATCACAAGCAAATACAAGTTCTTATATTTCAGCTCTTATAGGTGGTGTAATTTTTAATCTTGCAAATCTCTTAATTGTAGCCGCAATTAGTATAGCTGGAATGGCTGTCGCTTTTCCAGTAGGAATTGGAATTGCGCTGGTTCTAGGTGTATTAATTAATTATATAGCCACACCAATTGGAAACCCATTAATACTATTTATTGGAGTACTAATTGTTACTATAGCAATTATTTTAGATGCATTAGCTTACAGAAAATTATCATTTTCAAATAAAAAAAATACACCATCAAAAGGAATTTTAATTTCGATTCTTGGGGGAGTATTAATGGGTTTTTTCTATAGATTCGTTGCATCTTCAATGTCAAATGATTTTATAAATCCTCAAGAAGGTTTATTCACACCTTATAGTGCTGTCTTTATTTTTTCTATTGGAATTTTTCTATCAAATTTTTTATGGAATAGTTATTTCATGTATAAACCCATTGATGGTAATCGAGTTTCGTATTTTGATTATTTTAAAAATGGAAATACTAAAACACATCTTGTTGGAGTGCTTGGTGGAATTATTTGGTGTATAGGAATGTCGCTAAGTATGCTTTCCAGTGAAAAAGCTGGTTACGCTATATCATATGGTTTAGGCCAAGGAGCAACTATGGTTGCAGCAGCTTGGGGAGTTTTTGTATGGAAAGAATTTAAAAATGCCCCAAAGGGAACAAATATATTAATAACACTAATGTTTGTTTTTTTTATTATAGGTTTAATATTAATAATACTTTCAAAATTAATTTAAGTAATCTTACTTTCTTGACGATTTTGCTATTACTTTAAAATCAATATCCCGATACCTAAACTTTTTATCCTCAATAAATTTATTTTCATATTTCTCAACCCAATCTTTATGATACGCTAAATCATATTTTGAAGGGCCATTTACCATAAATTCAACAGTGTAAAGATCGTCTATTTCACCAGGCAGGGAAATGTTTCTCGCATAATGAAAATTATCAATTAAATTTAAATGAGGTATAAGATCAATAAATGTTTTAAGTCCGTTTGATTGATTTGTAATTATAGAATTTATCCTTAGATAAGGTATGTAACCTCCTTTTGGGGCTCCCTTTGGTATATCTTTATTACCCCAATTTACTCTTGCTTCAATATGAATGTTAGTTTGATCTTGATTCAAATTAGTGTTAATTGGAATAATTACATCCTTAATTGCTCCCTCAAAAATAATTTCTATGCCAGGTTCAATATATTCAGAACCAATAATTAATT
>CAYUZY010000085.1:0-8778 GCA_964448645.1 uncultured Flavobacteriaceae bacterium | reverse complement strand
TTATCCTTAGACGTCTTAAGAGGTATCACTATAATTTTTATGATTATTGTTAATGATCCTGGTTCATGGGATCATGTATACGGACCTCTTCTTCATGCTAATTGGAATGGAATAACCCCAACAGACTATATTTTTCCAAACTTTTTATTTATAGTTGGTGTTTCAATAGTATTATCAATTGGAAAACAAATTGATAATGGAAAATCAAAATCTGAAATATTAAAAAAAATATTCTTTCGTTCTATAAAAATTTATTTTGTTGGTCTATTATTATGGTTAATTCCTGACTTTGATTTTACTAATATTAGATGGACTGGTGTTCTTCAAAGAATTTCAATTGTTTTTCTTTTTTGTGCTCTGATTTATCTTTACACATCTTGGAAAACTCAAATTTATATTTCTATAACTGTATTATTATTCTATTGGATTATAATGGCTTATATTCCAGTTCCAGGAATAGGTTATCCAGATCTTTCTATGCCTGAAAAAAATTGGGCTCACTATATTGATAAACTTTATTTACCAGGTGTTCTTTGGCAGAAAACATGGGATCCAGAAGGAATTTTATCTACACTTCCTTCCATAATAACAGGAGTTTTTGGAATGCTTTTTGGTTATATATTAACGTTAAAAAAGAGTATTAATGATAAATTGATTTTAATATTCGTTTTCGGATTTCTATTACTTTTTGTTGGAGACAGTTTTAGATGGTTATTTCCTATAAATAAAAATATATGGAGTACTTCATATACTTTATTAATGGGTGGTGTGTCTAGTCTAACTTTAGGCTTTTCAATATACCTAATTGATGTTCTTAAATATTCAAAAGGCTTAAATTTTGCTCAAGTTTTTGGTGTAAATTCAATATTTTCTTATGCGCTTGCAGGAGTTCTTACAATAATTTTTTACAGTAAAGATCTACTGGGGTTTAGTATGAGTCAAAATTTCGTTTCAAAATGGAGTGAAATTGGAATGGATCCTAAACTAGGATCCCTTATTTATGCAATATTATATGTTATAATTATATGGATTCCCACCTATTATCTATATAAAAGAAAAATATTTATAAAATTATAGAATGTACCAATATCATAAATACACTAATAAATTATTTGAAAAAATTATTAAAAAAAATGAAACTTCAATAAAAAAGTGTATTGATCAAATTACTGAATGTATAACTAATGATAAAATTATACACACTTTTGGCACAGGTCATTCTCATATGATTGGTTTAGAACTTTTTATAAGAGCTGGAGGATTGGCAAATGTCAATGCAATGTTAGACTCTACAACTATGACTGCTGAAGGGGCTAACAGAAGTGCAGAAATAGAAAGAATTGAAGGTTTTTCAAAAATTATTTGGGATCAACATAAAATTGAAAAAGGTGATATTATTATCATAACTTCAAATTCCGGAAGAAATTCGATGCCTATTGAAATGGCAATGATCGCTAAAAATTTTAATATTCCAATTATCGCTATTACTTCAATGGAACAAACACAAAAATATCCTTCAAGACATAGTAGTGGGAAAAAATTATTTCAAATTGCAGATATTATAATTGATAATTGTGTTCCTTCTGGTGATGGAATGTTTAAAATTTCAGGGGTTAAAACAGGGGCTGCTTCAACCATATCTGGAATTTTTATAGTTAATTTGATAGCTACAGAAGCTATGAAGATTGCTAATGAAAAAGGGGTTAAACTTCCCCTCTATCATAGTCAAAATATTGATGGTTATTCAAATGAAGAATTATATGATATTTTCAAAAAAAGAATAAAACATATGTAAAAAAAACTGCTCCAATTGGAGCAGTTTAAAAGTTAATTTAATTATTTAATTTTTATCAGCTTCTTAGGTAATCTTTGCGCTTCTTTCTTTTTTGGTAAATTAATATTTAAGACACCATTTAAATATGAAGCTTCTATTTTTGAGATTTCTACACTTTCAGGAATTGCAAAACTTCTTTTAAAAGAATTATAATCAAATTCAAATCTAGAAAAATCATTATTATTTGCTTTTAAATCATCCTTTTTAACAACTTCAATTGAAAGAACATTATCTTCAAAACTCACCTCAAAATCTTCTTTAATTAATCCAGGTGAAGCAATTTGAAGAGTAAACTCTTTATCAGCTTCTTTAATATTTACAGCTGGTAGTGAGTTTGAATAATTTGGAACTTCAAAATTCCAATTTGCATTAAAAAAATCATCCATTATTGATGGATACCATGTATTTTGTTTTCTAATTAAGTTCATAATATTTTTATTTTAATTAAACATTTCATTTACACATTAGAATAGTCAAAATGTATGCCTATACTAAAAATAAGACATAGTGTCATTAAAGAAATAAAAAATAGTGACTTTTTGTCAGTTACATAAGAGCTTCTTGGACTTTATCTGCCGCTTCTTGAAATTCAATAGCAGATAAAACGTTTAATCCTGAGTTATCAATTATATCTTTGGCAATCTTAGCGTTAGTACCTTGAAGCCTTACTATTATTGGAACTTTTATCGCATCTCCCATATTTAAATAAGCATCTACAATTCCTTGAGCAACTCTATCACATCGAACTATACCTCCAAAAATATTTACCAAAATGGCTTTAACATTTGGGTCTTTGAGTATTAACCTAAATGCAATCTCAACCCTTGAAGCATCTGCTGTACCTCCAACATCAAGAAAATTTGCAGGGTCCCCACCAGCTTGCTTAATTAAATCCATAGTAGCCATTGCTAAACCAGCTCCATTAACCATACACCCAACATTACCGTCTAAGTCAACATAATTTAACCCAACTTCCTTAGCCTCTACCTCTATTGGATTTTCCTCACTTAAATCTCTTAAAGCTTCAAAATCCTTATGTCTAAATAATGCATTGTTATCTAAAGTAACTTTTGAATCTACTGCTATGATATTATCATTAGAAGTTTTTAAAACTGGATTAATTTCAAATAAAGAAGCATCAATACCAATGTATGCTGCATACAATGATTGTACAAATTTTGTCATTTCCTTAAAAGCATTTCCAGATAATCCCAAATTAAAAGCTATTTTTCTAGCTTGAAAAGACTGTAAACCGAGTATAGGATCAATATTTTCATAAAAAATCAAATCAGGAGTCTCCTCTGCAACTTTTTCAATATCCATTCCTCCTTCAGTAGAATACATTATCATATTTTGACCATTTGACCTATTTAATAAAACCGACATATAAAATTCATCAGGTTCACTCTTACCAGGATAATACACATCCTCAGCAATTAAAACCTTATTAACTTTTTTTCCTTCTTTGCCTGTTTGAGGGGTTATTAATTGCATTCCTATAATTTTTTCACAAATTGATATTAATTCATCCATGTTTTTAGCAACCTTAACTCCTCCTCCTTTACCTCTACCCCCAGCATGAATCTGAGCTTTAACAACAAAAATATTTGAACCTGACATTTCAGCTATCTTCTTTCCAGCCTCTTCTGCTTCTGATAAATTTTCAACAACTAATCCTCTTTGAATATTTACTCCAAATTTTGAGAGTAATTCCTTTCCTTGATATTCATGTAAATTCATCTGTTTTTATTTAAGATTAAAACAAATGTAAAAAATCATATCTTACTTAAAAAAAAATTAATATTCTAATTGTTATATACATAACAATTTTTTAATATTTTATAAATATTAATGCTATTATTAATATTAAAACAGATGATTAATATTTTTGACAAAAATTAAAATGTGGATGATTCAATTCTTTTAAAAATTTCAGAAAAATATAAAAGTTCTGTTTATGTCTATGATGGAGAAAAAATTAAAACTCAATACAACAGACTAAAGAAAGCTTTCTCAAGTATAAAAAAACTAAAAATTAATTATGCTTGTAAAGCATTATCAAATATTTCAATATTAAACTTCATTAGAAAATTAGGGTCAGGTCTTGATACAGTTTCAATTCAAGAAGTTGAATTAGGAATTAAAGCAGGATATAATCCAGAAAACATAATATATACACCTAATGGAGTTTCTATTGAAGAAATTGAAAAGGTCTCAAAAATGGGAGTGCAAATTAATATAGATAATTTATCAATCCTTGAGCAATTTGGCGCAAAATTTCCAAAAATCCCTGTTTGTATTAGAATAAATCCACATATTATGGCAGGTGGAAATAGCAATATTTCTGTTGGACATATTGACTCTAAGTTTGGGGTTTCTGTACATCAAATTCCTCATGTATTGAGAATAATAAAAAATACATCTATGAGAATTAATGGAATTCACATGCATACTGGAAGTGACATACTTGATATTGATGTTTTTATTCATGCAGCTGAGATATTATTTAATACTGCTTTGAAATTTAAAAATCTTGAATTTATTGATTTTGGAAGTGGATTTAAAGTTCCATATAAAATTGGAGATATTGAAACTAACATTGAAGAATTAGGTGAAAAATTATCAAAAAGGTTTAATGATTTCTGTATAAATTATGGAAAAGATATAGAACTTGCATTTGAACCTGGAAAATTCTTAGTAAGTTCTGCAGGATACTTTTTAACAAAAGTTAATGCTGTTAAACAAACCACATCTACTGTTTTTGCTCAAGTAGATAGTGGTTTTAACCATCTAATAAGACCTATGTTTTATGGAGCTCACCATGAAATAATTAATATCTCAAATCCAAAAGGTAAAAATAGATTCTATACTGTTGTTGGGTATATATGTGAAACTGATACTTTTGGTAATAACAGAAGAATCTCTGAAATTTCTGAAGGAGATATTTTAGCTTTTAAAAATGCTGGGGCATATTGCTTTACAATGTCAAGTAACTATAATTCTAGATATAAACCTGCTGAAGTACTTTTTTATAAAAATAAAGAACATTTAATTAGAAAAAAAGAAAACATGACTGACATTCTAAATAATCAAATACTTGTTGATTTAGACTAAATAATTTTTTTTAGCTCATCAAAAACTGAATTATAATCTTTAATAAATTCCTTAATTATTGATTCTGCAGAAATTATTTTATCAATTTGACCAGCAACTTGACCTATTTCTAATTCACCTTCTACGAGATCTCCTTCAAACATTCCTTTTTTAGCTCTTCCTCTTCCAAGCATATCCTTTAATTCATCAACACTCCCTCCTCTTTCATATATTTCTTGAAGTTTATAATAAAATGGATTCTTAATCATTCTTACTGGTGTAATTTCTTTTAAAGTAAGTATAGTACTCCCCTGTTCAGATCGAACAACTTCATTTTTAAAATTTAAATGCGAAGAAGCTTCATTTGAAGCTACAAATCTCGATCCTACTTGTACACCATCTGCTCCTAAAGCCATTGCTGCAAACATAGATTTCCCTGAAGCGATCCCCCCTGCAGCAATTAAAGGAATTTTTATAGCTTTTTTAACAATTGGAATTAATGTCATGGTCGTTGTTTCTTCCCTACCATTATGACCGCCTGCTTCAAAACCTTCAGCAACAAGAGCATCAACTCCTGATTCTTGAGCTTTCAATGCAAATTTCACTGAACTCACAACATGTACAACCATTCTATTTTCATTCTTTAAATGCTCTGTCCATATTTTAGGATTACCTGCAGCAGTGAAAATTATTGACACATTCTCTTCAATAATAACCTTCATTAATAAATCTATATCTGGATACAACAAAGGAACATTAACACCAAAAGGTTTTTTAGTTGCTTTTTTGCATTTTTGAATGTGCTCTCTTAAAACATCTGGATACATTGATCCTGCTCCTATAAGACCTAATCCTCCTGAATTAGAAACTGCAGATGCTAATTTCCAACCACTTGCCCAAACCATACCTGCCTGTATAATCGGATATCTAATATTAAATAATTTAGTTATAGAATTCTTCAACTTAAATTAATTTTACTTCATAAGCATTTGCAGCACCATTTTTTAAAAATGATTCTATAACATTTAAAACATTTTTCTTTTCAACCATTGCAACAATACAACCTCCCCCACCAGAACCTACAATTTTAGCGCCTAAAGCTCCAGAATCATTAGCTTCAGAAATCATCTTAGCCATTTTTTTTGGAGTATTTTTTATATAATTATCAAGTATAAATTGGTGTTTATTCATCAATTCTCCTAATAAGTTTAAATTAACTTTTTTTAATAAAATTTGATTTCTAGCTTCTAATGTTATTACGTAATTAAATATAGTAGAATAAAAATATGTCTGACACTCTAAAGGAATTAAATTCTTGTACTTTTCAAAATCTTCTTCTTTAAATGCTTTTATCTTAAAATCTGGGTGTTTCTTTAAGAGAGCATTAATTGAATTTTGAGCGTATTCTCTAGCTTTTTTTAATACACTCAAAGTTTCTTTATTTATACCTGATTCAGCAATAACTAAATGACCAAGATTGACAGGTAATTTATATACTTTAGCAAATTCTGTATCAATAAAAACTACCCCCCCATGAGCAATAGTATATTGATCCATTAAACCCCCTGGTTGATTAAAATACAAGGCCTCTGATTGATGAGCCCACTTACCGACTTGATAATCAGTTATTTTCTTAAAATCTTCTTGTATTTCAATAAGAAATCTAATCCATGCAACTACTAAAGCTGAAGAACTTGATAAACCAGCATTAACTGGAATATTTCCAGTTATAGTTACATCATATCCTTTAAAAAAATCAAATCCTTTTTTTTTTAAAATATCCATTGATGATAAAAAATAATCTCCTTGATCAACTTTTAATATAGTTTTTTGAATATTTATAACCCTTCTTTGTTTAATATCAGGCATTTCAATATTAAAAGAACTATTATTATTCTCTTTTGCATAAATTTTAATATAGCGATTTATAGTTCCAGCTATTACAGGAAGTCCGAGATAATCCTGATGATCACCATAAAAACAAATTCTAGCAGGAACTTTAATGTATATTTTCTTCAAAGACTAAAATATTATTAAATATATTAATTTATTACTCCTGAACCAATAAGTTCTTCTTTAATATACCATGCTGCAAATTGACCAGATGTTATTGAAGATTGAGATTTATAAAAAGATACATATAGATTATCTTTAGTTTGATAAATAGTAGCTTTTTGTAGAGGTTGTCGGTATCTAATCCTTACTTCAAAGTCTGCACTTTCTCCTTTTTTTAATTTTAAATCTTTTCTTACCCAATGAATATCCTTTTTTAATATTTTAAGAGCATATCTTAATAATCCAGGGTGTTTTTTCCCCTCTCCAACATATATTCTATTAGTTTTAATATTTATGTCTATTACAAAAAGAGGAGCTACATTTCCTCCAACAGATAAACCTTTTCTTTGTCCAATTGTAAAATTATGAGCACCATCATGAAGACCTATTATTTCTCCATCTTCTGGTTTGTAAGAAAATTTTGTAGATAATGAATCTAAAGACTTAGATCTATTTTTATTAGAGTCTTTCTTGAACATTTGATGATCAGACGAAACTTGTATAATTTCTCCTTTTTTTGATTTTAGTTTCTGTTTTAAAAAATCTGGCAAACTAACTTTTCCAATAAAACAAAGTCCTTGTGAATCTTTTTTATCAGCAGTGACTAATTTTAGATCTCTAGCTATTTCTCTTACTTGACTTTTATTTAAATCACCAATAGGAAACAAAACTTTTGATAATTGTTTTTGATTTAATTGACATAAAAAATATGATTGATCTTTATCACTATCTTTTCCACTTAATAGTTGATATATCTTTTTTGATTTATTTAACCCAATAATACTTTTTCTACAATAATGACCAGTGGCAATTAAATCTGCTCCAAGTGAAAATGCAACCTTCATAAAAAGATCAAATTTGATTTCTCTATTACATAAAACATCTGGATTGGGAGTTCTTCCAATTGAATACTCATTAAACATATAATCAACAATTCTAGATTTGTATTCTTTGCTTAAATCAACGGTTTGAAAAGGTATTCCAATCTTATCAGCAACCAACATTGCGTCATTACTATCCTCAAGCCAAGGACATTCTGATGATAATGTAACTGATTCATCGTGCCAATTTTTCATAAACAAACCTATAACATCATACCCCTGTTTCTTCAAAAGATATGCTGCTACACTTGAATCAACTCCTCCTGAAAGACCAATAACAATCCTTTTATTGCGCATTCTACAAAGATATTAAGTAATAAAACTATCAACGATAACCTTTTCTTGATTTTTTTTGTTTTTCTGCTTCCTCCATTGCTTTTTGAAGTCTTGATGCAAAACCTCCTGGTTTTCTTGGTTTATTTTTATTCTCTTCAATTTTTTCAAGAATTTTATCATTATCAATTATATAATTTTTAATTACTAACATTAAAATAATAGTCAAAAGATTAGAAACAAAATAATACAAACTTAATCCACTTGAATAATTATTAAAGAAAAATAACATCATTAAAGGCATTAAATACATTATGACCTTCATGTTTGGCATTCCTGGCTGTTGAGGCATTGGTTGTTGTCCAGTAGTCATTTTAGTGTAAAAGAAAATAGCAATAGATGCTAGAATTGGAAATAAACTAATATGATCTCCATAAAAAGGTATATTAAAGGGAAGATCATAAATAGAATCATAAGACGATAGATCATCAGCCCAAAGAAAACTTTTCTGTCTTAAAACAAAAGCAACAGGAAAAAATGTAAATAAAGCATAAAAAACAGGTAACTGAATTAAAGCTGGAACACAACCAGATAGAGGGTTTGCCCCAGCTCTAGTATATAAAGACATCGTTTCCTGTTGTT
>CAYUZY010000084.1:0-8808 GCA_964448645.1 uncultured Flavobacteriaceae bacterium | reverse complement strand
AAATTTTCCTTATATACTTTTAGGCCTTTTTTTAACAAATAAGATTTTAAATTATTCATAAAAGTTTCTGGAGTCAAATGTGCATCTGATTTATACCAAAAAGCTCCTTTAATATTCATTCTAATTTTAGGCTGCATAGAGTTTACCTGATCCTGAGATAGTTCTTGGACATTCATTTCCAATTCCCTTGCTATTTTAGCTGTTTTGAATTCTTCTTTTTCTGCTTCAGATGTTTTAAAAGCCATTAATAGTCCTTTTTCATAAATCTTAATATCAATTTTTTTTGAATCTCTTAATTCAAAGTACAATTCTTTACTAAATTCATTTATCTTCTTTATTATACTAATTGATCGATTAACATGTCTAAAGTTAGAGGACTTAATAAAGTTAATTCCCCAATTAATCAAATCTTTATTAAATCTTGGTTTTATATAAAAAGGGCTATTAGAATTTAACATCCACTTTATTCCTTTTCTAAGTACTTCTGGGGAAGCTAATGGAATGATATGACTCGGTATTATATAACCAGCATTTACAATGGAAGCTCCTGAATTGAAGGAGTCTTTATCAACCAGTACAACCTCATGACCCTCTTCAATTAAATAATAAGCACAGGAAAATCCAATTATTCCACCCCCAACTATTACTACTTTTTTTTTCAATCTTTAAGTTTATATAACCTGAAAACCACTAAAATACGGATCTGATGGATCAAAAATTAATTTATTATATCCTATTATTCTTGAATTTCCTTCAATACTAGGTATAATACCTTTATAATTTCCTATTGAAACTTCTTCTTCAACACGTCCTATAAACTTAGAATCAATGATACTTTTATGAATAAATTTTTGCCCTAAATTTAACTCTCCTTTAAAGTATTTCTGAGCTAATCTTGCAGATGTGCCAGTTCCACATGGCGATCTATCAATAGCTTTTTCTCCATAAAAAACAGCATTTGAAGAACATAACTTATCTGAAGTAGTTTTGCCACTCCATAAAACATGAGTACAAATTTTAATGTTTTTGTCAATGGGATGAACAAAATTTTGAAGTTTATTAATTTTTTTTCTTAAATCTCTTCCAAAAGAAATTAAATCACTAGCTGAATAATATTCAATTCCCTTAAAATTAGATTGTAAATCAACAATTGCATAAAAATTTCCTCCATAAGCCACATCAACTTTTAACTTACCTAAAAAATTACTCTCAACATATAAATTTGATGCTGCAAGAAAAGAAGCAACATTATTAAATTTAACTGATATAACCTTGTTATTTTCTTTCTTATATCTTGCTTTTACTAGTCCAGCAGGTGTTTCAACATTAATCTTCCCTTCAACTTTAGGAATAACTAAACCTTCCTCTATTAATACAGTAATACTTCCAATAAGTCCATGACCACACATTGGAAGGCAACCACTAGTTTCAATAAATAAAATTGAAACATCATTATCTGGATTTGATGGTTCATAAAAAAAACTTCCACTCATCATATCATGTCCATGAGGTTCAAACATTAAACCTGTCCTAATCCAATCAAAATTATTTATAAAATTTAAACGCTTTTCAGAAATGTTTTTTCCATCTAAATTGGGTTTAGGTCCAACAACTAGCCTAACAGGATTCCCAGCGGTATAAGCATCTATACATTCAAATTTTATTAATTTGCTTTTATCCATATAATTGCAAAATATACAATTTTTGTTTATTCTAAATTCAAAGACTTATTATTATCTAATTTATAAATAAAATAAAGTTGTTTAATCAAAAATTTTTATAGAAATAAAAAAGTTAAATTTGTATCTATTATTTTTTTAAATGAAAAAATTCTTTAATAGTCTTATATTATTAATACTAGTTTCTTTTGGATTATTATATATATCTAAATACAATTATATTTTAGAAGGGGTTTCAAAAATTTATCTTAAAGGTTACACCACTGCATATTTAGATGATTACAAAAATTTTGATAATAGAGAAATTCCTGTTTCTAAAAACCCTATGACATGGAAATTTCATTCAAATTATAACCTTTCTGAAATCCCAAAAGATTTTGAATCTTACAATAAAAAAAATGGAACTGTTGCCTTTTTAGTAATAAAAAATGATTCCATCTTATTTGAAAAATATTATGATAGTTATGGAATAAAATCCATGAGCAACTCTTTTTCAATGGCTAAAAGTATAGTTTCAGCATTGTTAGGGAAATCTATAATGCAAGGGCATATTAAAGGGCTAAATCAAAAAGTAAAAGATTTTTTTCCTGAAATCAAAGGTGAATTTGGAGACATATTAGAAGTAGGTCATTTATCAAATATGTCTTCTGGGATGTTATGGAAAGAAGATTATTTTAACCCTTTTGAAGTAACTGCATCTGCATATTTTGTTGATGACATAAATAAACTTATTTTAAATCAACCCATAAAATATAGACCTGGAAAAGAATTTAAATATAAAAGTGGAGCCACTCAGCTTTTGGGAATGGTTATTTCAAAAGCTACTGGAAAAAATTTATCTGAATATTTATATGAAAGCTTTTGGAATCCAATGGGATTCGAAAATAAAGCTTTATGGCAAATTGATAGCGAAAAATATGGTATGGAAAAAGCTTACTGTTGTATCGCTTCTAACGCAAGAGATTTTGCAAGGTTTGGCAAACTATATAAAGATTTTGGAAAATGGAATAATAAAATATTATTGGATTCAACCTTTGTAGTTAAATCTTTGAATCCAGTTTTTGATAAAGACTCTGAGTACGGATACGGATGGTGGATTGATAATTATAAAAATCAAAAGATCTTACTAATGAGAGGTCACCTTGGTCAATATGTAATACTATTACCTGAAAAAAATCTAATCTTTGTAAGATTAGGACAACAAAAAGAAGGTAAAAAAGTTAAAAAAAGTTTTACTGAAGATATATACTCATATATAGATTTTGGAATTGAAATAGCAAAAAAATAAAACTTTATTTAACGCTATTAATACTAGATATGATCAAAATAAATGACAAAAGTAAAATTCTAGTTGAGGTTGAAAATCTAAATCTAAAAATTGAAAGTAAAAGAATATTAAAAGACATCTCATTCTCTATATTAAAGAATGAAACAGTCGCAATAGTTGGTGAATCTGGAAGTGGTAAAACGCTGACTGCACTTTCCTTAATGGGACTAATTCCTAACAACTCTTTAATTTCAAATAATAAAATGAATTTTTTAAATACCTCTTTAACTAATAATACAGAATTAATTTGGAGATCTATTAGAGGAAAAGAAATTGGAATTATTTTTCAAGAACCTAATTCTAGCTTAAATCCATCAATGAAATGTGGAAATCAGCTATTAGAAGTTTTGGAAACTCATTATTTTAATAATAAAAATGAAAATAAAAAAATAATTTTTTCAGCTTTTAAAGATGTTCAACTTGATGATTTTGAAAGAATTTACAATTCTTATCCACATCAATTAAGTGGTGGTCAAAAACAAAGAGTTATGATAGCTATAGCTATTTTGTGTAAACCAAAGCTTTTAATTGCAGATGAACCCACTACAGCATTGGATGTTACTATTCAAAAAGAAATAATATTGCTATTAAAATCATTGCAAAAGAAATACAAAATGAGTATCCTCTTCATATCTCATGATTTGAATTTAGTTAAATATTTAGCTGATAAAGTTTTTGTCATGAAAAATGGAAAAATAATTGAGTCTGGAGTAAAAAAAAAATTATTTAAAACCCCTCAAAAATCTTATACTAAAGGACTTTTATTTGCAAGACCTTCTATAGAAAAAAGACTTAGAACCCTTCCTGAAATTAGAGATTTTAAAAAAGGTGATTTCATTGAAGAAATAATTACTGCAAAAGAACGAAAAAAAAAACACAAAATTTTATATTCTAAGTTACCCATTCTAGAAATAATAGATTTAGAAAAAAAATTCTTTAAACAAAATATTTTATTTAATAAAAAAAAATTTTTTCATGCCATAAAATCTTTTAGTTTTAAATTATATAAAGGGGAAACTCTTGGTTTAGTTGGTGAATCAGGATGTGGAAAATCAACTTTAGGAAAAGCTATTATTTATTTAGATCCTCCTACATCTGGTAAATTTTTTTATAATGGTCAATTAATTAATAAAAATAATTTTAATAAGTCTAACGATCTTAGAAAAGACATTCAATATATTTTTCAGGATCCTCATTCTTCAATGCATCCAATCAAAACGGTAGGAAATTCTATAATGGAAGTTCTAAAAGTTCATAATATTTTAAATAATAAAAATGATAGAAAAAAAAGAGTCTACGATTTACTTGATAAAGTAGGTCTTTCCAAAATTCATTTCAATAGAAACCCCCATGAGCTTTCTGGTGGTCAAAAACAAAGAGCAATTATAGCAAGAGCTCTTGCAACGAATCCAAAAATTATTATTTGTGATGAATGTGTTGCAGCTTTAGACATTTCAATTCAAGCAAAAATTTTAAACCTACTAAATAAACTTAAAGAAGAATTTAACTTAAGTTATATTTTTATATCACATGATCTTTCTATTGTTAAGCATATGTCAGATCGAATAATTGTTATGAAATCGGGGAAATTAATTGAATTTCAAGAATCAGATTTACTTTATAATCATCCCAAAAAAAAATATACTAAAAAATTAATTTCTTCAATTATATAATTATTTATGGTGCTGGATTAGGTTGATTATTATGAATAATATTTATTTTCTCTAAAATCTCATCACTTAATAAAGTTTTATAACTATCTATATTTTCTTTAAGCTGTTCAATTGAAGTTGCTCCAATAATATTACTTTTTACAAATGATCTATCACTTACAAAGGATAATGCCATAGTTGTTAAACTCATTCCATGTTCTCTAGCCAAATCATAATATTTTTGAATTGCTTTTTTAGATTCTTCATTACTAAATCTATCATAATTAGGGAAAAGTGTAAGTCTGGCATTTTTAGGCATATTTCCACCTAGATACTTTCCCGTTAAAGTTCCAAAACCCAAAGGGGAATATGCTAACAATCCAATATTTTCTTTATGACAAATTTCTGAATTTCCAATCTCAAAAGTTCTATTTAATAATGAATACGGATTTTGAATAGAGATTATTTTTGGTCTATTCTCTTTTGACTCATTAATATATTTCATTATTCCCCAAGGTGTTTCATTAGAAATTCCAATATTTCTTATTTTACCTTTTTTTATATTTTCTTCTAGTACATCTAAAATTAAATCAAAGTTATACTTCCAAGGATCTTCTTTATAAAATTCATATCCTCTTTTACCAAAAAAATTAGTAACTCTTTCAGGCCAATGAATTTGATATAAATCTATATAATCTGTTCCTAACCTATTCAAGCTATTATCAATTGCCTCATTTACTGTAATTTTTGTATAAGACATATCTTTTCTTATATGTTTGCTAAAACTTGAAGGGCCTGCAACTTTTGATGCTAAAATAATTTTATCTCTATTACTTGTTTTCTTTAACCATGACCCAATTATTCTTTCTGTTTCTCCTTGAGTCTCAGGTGAAGGAGGAACAGGATATAATTCAGCAGTATCAAAAAAATTAACTCCCTTATCATAAGAATAATCCATTTGATCATGTCCTTCTTTCTCATTATTCTGTCTGCCAAAAGTCATCGTTCCAAGGCATATTTTACTAACTTTAATTTCTGTTCCTGGTAATAAATTATAATGCATTATTAAAAATTTAATTCAATTCCTACCGGACAATGGTCAGAATGTTTAACCGAATTTAAAATAAAAGAATTCTTAATATTCTTTTTTAAAGATTCCGTAACTAGGGCATAATCAATTCTCCAACCCTTATTATTAGATCTTGAATTTGCTCTATAACTCCACCAGCTATAATTATGAGGTTCTAAATTTAAATGTCTAAATGAGTCTATAAATCCAGAATTGATAAATTTATCTAACCATCTTCTTTCCTCAGGCAAAAAGCCTGAGACATTTTTATTTCTTACTGGATCATGAATATCTATCTCTTTATGACATATATTGTAATCACCACATATAACTAATTTAGGATATTTTGTTTTTAAATCATCAATGTATTTTTGAAAGTCTTTCATGAATTTGAACTTATATTCTAAACGATCAATATTCGTTCCTGAAGGTAGATAAAGACTTATGACCGAAAAATCATCATAATCTGCTTGGATAACTCTCCCTTCAAAATCAATATGATTTATTTTAGTGCCATAAATAACTTTTTTTGGTTTTATTCTAGAAAAAATAGCAACTCCACTATATCCTTTTTTTTGAGCTGAAAACCAATAATTATGATATCCTATTTTCTCTAAAAGATTAGTTTGAACTTGTTCCTTATTAGCTTTAATTTCTTGAATACAAATAACATCCACATTTGTTTCATGCAACCAATCTATAAATCCCTTATTTATAGCTGCACGAATACCATTTACATTATATGAGATTATCTTCAATAGTATTTACAAAGTTTTTAAGATATTATTTATACTTACTTTTTGAGTTATTTCATTAAAGGCTTCATCTATTTTAATTCTTTTTTGAACCATACTGTCACGTTCTCTTATAGTGACTGTATTATCTTCTAAACTTTTATGATCAATTGTAACACAAAATGGAGTCCCTAATCCGTCTTGTCTTCTATACCTCCTTCCAATTGCATCCTTTTCATCGTAAACACTTTTAATCTGTGATCTAAATTTTTTAAATATTTCTTTAGCCATTTCTGGCAAATTATCTTTCTTTAAAAGAGGTAAAATAGCAACTTTATTTGGAGCTAATTCTTTTGGAATCTTAAGTATAATTCTTGAACTTCCATCATCTAACTTTTCTTCCATTAAAGCATTACAAAATACAGACAAAAACATTCGGTCAAGCCCTATTGATGTTTCAACAACATAAGGAACATAACTCTCATTTAATTCTGGATCAAAATACTGAAGTTTTTTACCTGTATATTTTTGATGATTACCAAGGTCAAAATCTGTTCTAGAATGTATTCCTTCTAATTCTTTAAACCCAAAAGGGAACTTAAATTCAATATCACAAGCAGCATCAGCATAATGAGCTATTTTTTCATGATCGTGAAAACGATAATTTTCTTTACCCATACCTAAAGAAATATGCCAATTAAGCCTTTTATTTTTCCACTCTTCATAATATTTTTTTTGAGTTCCGGGTGGAATAAAAAATTGCATTTCCATTTGTTCAAATTCTCTCATTCTAAAAATAAATTGCCGAGCAACAATTTCATTTCTAAAAGCTTTTCCAATTTGAGCAATTCCAAAAGGTAATTTCATTCTTCCGGTTTTTTGAACATTTAAAAAATTTACAAAAATTCCTTGAGCCGTTTCTGGTCTTAAAAATAAATCTGTAGCCGAATCAGTCGATGCGCCTAATTTGGTTTCAAACATTAAATTAAATTGTTTTACATCTGTCCAGTTTTTAGAACCGGATTCAGGACAAACAATCCCAAGTTCTTCGATTAAACTTTTAACATCTTTCAAATCATCTTTATTTAAAGATTCATTTAATCTCTTTAAAATAAGCTTAATTCTATTTTTATATTCCTTAACCTTAACATTTGTTTCCAAGAATTTCTCTTTATCAAAATTTTCCTTAAATCTTTTTGATGCTTTCTCTACCTCTTTACTAATCTTAGACTCAATTTTAGAAACATAGTCTTCAACTAAAATATCAGCTCTATATCTTTTCTTTGAATCTTTATTATCTATTAAAGGATCATTGAATGCATCAACGTGACCAGAAGCCTTCCATGTAGTTGGATGCATAAAAATAGAAGCATCTATTCCAACTATATTTTCATTAAATTGAGTCATTGACTTCCACCAATACTCTTTAATGTTATTTTTTAATTCTACTCCATTTTGACCATAATCATAGACAGCACTTAAGCCGTCATAAATATCACTTGAAGGAAAAACAAATCCATATTCTTTTGCATGAGATATTACATTTTTAAAAGTTTGAAATTTTCCTGACATAGCGCAAAAATAATTCTTTTTGTTATCTTTTTCTTATCTGATTAAATATTCTACAAAATTTTATTATTTATATATAATTTTATTGACTTAATTTATTATTATGTTATTTAGCAAATAAATTAATGTAAATGAAGTTTATTTTAAAATACTGTATATACATTTTTCTTTTTTTTTCTATTATAAATTGTGCTAAAAAGGCATCTCCATCAGGGGGTCCAAAAGATACCATACCTCCCTTACTTATTAGTGTATCTCCAAAATTAAACACTACTTTTTTTGATAAAGAAGAAGTTAAATTCATCTTTAATGAATATGTTACACTTGATAATATAGATAAACAATTAATAATATCCCCGCCATTAAAAATTGGAGGTTATAAATTACATCCTACTATGAGTGCTTCAAAAAAAATTACCCTTTCAATTATAGATACACTTTTAGAAAACACAACTTATACTTTTAATTTCGGAGAGGGAATTAAAGATTATAATGAAGGAAATAAAATGTCTTTTTTTTCTTATACAATATCAACTGGAGCAGAAATTGATTCATTAAATTTAAAAGGAATAATCAAAGATGCAATTAAAATGAAGCCTAATGATTTTATATCACTTCAGCTTTATCCTGTTGACAGTTCATATAATGATTCAGCTATTTACAAAAGAAAACCTTTTTATGTTGGAAGTACTTTAGACACAACAGTTTTTGAACTCAAAAATTTGAAAGAGGGAAAATATGAGCTAATTGCTTTAAAAGATTTTTCAAATAATTATTT
>CAYUZY010000083.1:0-8941 GCA_964448645.1 uncultured Flavobacteriaceae bacterium | reverse complement strand
CGTCGGATTCATAACCCGGAGGTCGGGAGTTCAAGTCTCCCCCTCGCTACTTTTTTATGAAATCAAATTATACTATAGATTTATTGTTTCTGATATTTAGTATTTCAATTTACTCATGCTCTTCAGGAAATTAAATTTTATTTTTTTGATTCTTTTATTAATAATTGAATTAAAAAAGCTGTTAAAATTGTAAGAACAGCGCCTATGAAATTTAACCATAAAAAACTTACAACATCAATAAAATAAATTATAATTATAATTATTTCAGAGATTATAGCTGAATAAAATATAGCTTTTGATTTTATTTTTTTTAAAAAAATTGCAGAAATAAAAACACCAAGAATTGTCCCGTAAAATATTGATCCAATAATGTTTACTAATTGGATTAGATTTTCAAATAACATTCCAACAGAAGCATAAAATATAGCTATCATTCCCCAGATCAGAGTAAATATTTGAGTAGCTTTAACATAATGTAAATCGGATTTTTGTTTGTCATTTTTGTAAATATCAATAACTGTTGTTGAAGCAAGTGCATTAAGTTCAGAAGCTGTTGAGCTCATTGAAGCGCATATTATAACAGCAATTAATAGACCAATTAAACCTTTTGGTAAATATTTTAAAATATATGAAATGAAAACATAATCTTTATCATTTGTTTCTATTTTAGGATTGATTGATTTAATCATGGTTTTAGTCTTTTCTCTTTGAGATTTCTCTAAACTATAAAGAGAATCAATTTCATGTCTATTATTATTAACAGTATTATGCTTCGTTAAAAAATATTCTTTGATTTTTTTTTGAGTTTTAATATTTTCTTTTTGGAGAGTCCTAAAGGAATTGCTTTTAGAGCTTGTTTTTAAACTTTTAATCACTTGTGGATTAAAATTTATAGGAGCTGTTTCAAATTGGTAAAAAATAAAGACCATAACTCCAATTAGTAAAATAAAAAACTGCATTGGAACTTTTAAAAAACCATTCATGATTAAACCCATTTGACTTTCTTTAAGAGATTTTGCAGATAAATATCTTTGAACTTGGCTTTGGTCTGCACCAAAATATGAAAGGGCAAGAAAAAGCCCTCCTGTTAATCCACTCCAAAAAGTATACCTGTTATTAGGGTCAATACTGAAATCAATTATGTTAAGCTTATTAAATGACTTTGCAATTTTAAGTGATTCAACAAAACTTATATTATCAGGAAAACTATTTATTATATAAAAAAATGTTATAATTAAACCCGAGAAAATTAAAATCATTTGATGTTTATGAGTAATACTTACTGTTTTTGTACCTCCAATTAATGTGTAAGTTGTAACAATAATTCCAATAATAATTATTAAGAATTTTAAGTTCCAGTCTAGCAAAATACTTAATATGATTGCAGGAGCATAAATCGTAATACCTGCTGCTAAACCTCTTTGTATTAGAAATAATATGGCAGTTAATTTTCTAGTTTTTTTGTCAAAGCGATCTTCAAGAAATTGATAAGCAGTAAAGACTTTTAATTTTTTATAAAGGGGAATAAAAAAAACGCAAATTATAATCATTGCAAATGGAAGGCCAAAATAAAATTGAACAAAACCCATTCCATCATGAAAAGCTTGGCCAGGAGTAGATAAAAAAGTTATGGCGCTTGCTTGGGTAGCCATCACTGACAAGCCAACAGTCCACCATCTTGTTGTATTTGACCCCTTAATATATCCATCTAAATTTTTGTGCTTTTCATTTTTCCAAATACCATATATAACTATAAAAGAAATAGTTGAGGTTAGAATAATCCAATCTATTAAAGCCATTAATTTGTTATATTCATTAATAAATAAAAAAGAATCCAATAAAAAACATTTATTGAAGCTAATAAGATGTAAATTGAATATTTCATTTATTGTATGATATTAAGTTTACAAACAGTTTATATGCCCCAGGAATGCCATTAGGAAGTTGTCTAAAAAAACTTAACCCCGTATAAATAAAAGTTCCTTTTCCATATTTTGCTATAAGTAAAGATCCTTTTTTCTCACTTTCGCCAATATCATTCATTGCTATAATTGAATCAAATTTTTCATCCCATTTATTTGGAAAATACAAACCCCTTTCTTGTACCCAATTATTAAAATCTTTAAGATTAATTTTATTAGGATAGTTTAGGATTTTATGATTTGGATTTAAAAGTTTAACAACTGAATTTTCATCAGTTACTCGATCCCTAGATATATTTATTTTATAAGGAGTAATTCTATTATCTATTAATCCTCTTGAGGTATTGTATTGAATTATAAGGTTCCCGCCATTTTTTACAAAATTCCAAAGAATATTATTTTTATTTTTCAAAAGAGAATTTGTATTATAAGCTCTAATCCCCATAATTATTGTTGGTAATTCATTTAAATTATAATTTTCAAGATTTGAAATATCGAGTTCTACAACTGAAATACCAATTGATTTTAGAGATTCAGGTATTTTATCACCTGCTCCTTTTATATATCCTACTTTTTTAACAGTACTCTTAAGGTTTATATTAAAAGCTATTGAATTGTTAGGAAGAAGAATATTAGTTCTAGCTAGGTGTTTATAATTTAAATTAATCAAATCATAGTTATACTTTTTATCTTCAGAATATACAGTAGCAGATATTTTATTTAGTGATTGATTTTTGGTACTTGTTACAGAAAATTTATAAGATTTAGATTCACCTTTATTGTTAATTAATATCTTATGCCTTAAAGGATAACTAACCCAGTTGTCAGGTAGATTTAATTCAACAAAACCTTCTAGTTTTTTATCATTATTTGTAACTATAGCATTTATATATTTTGTATTAGATTCTACAAATGCATATACCTCTTTGTCAAGCTTAACATTTACTCTTGGATAAATTTCAAATTTCTGAATTACCTCACCATTAACTGGATCATTGTATTTATGATTTAATACTTTTTCTACTTTTATTAAAACATCATCAATTTTAATGCTAAAAACAGATTTAATAGGGCTTAAAGTCTCAGGATTTCCTTTTATTTTAAAATCTTCTACAATATAATTTCCAATAGTTTTGTTTTTAAGTAGCCAAAATGGAGCAGTAAAATTATTAGGAATTTTAATCTTTTTCTCTAATGAAAAAACTTTATTATTCATAATAAAAGCATTATTAATAATTAAATCATTGGTTTCAATTTTATTAATATTAACGACTATTGGACTTGGATTGTATAGCTTAAATTCGACATCTACAAAAGACTCAGGAATTCCATAATTGTTTTTTGAATTAAATTGAATTTCAAGACCTAAACAATTTATAATAATTTCTGTTATTTCTTTAATTTTAATTTTCTTTATGTGAATATTATCAATTGTTTTAATTTTTTTATAAATTTTTAAAAGATTACTTACGTTTTTATAAGGTTTTTTAAAATCAAAATTTTTTAAAAGATTGTTAATTAAAGTTTCAATTTCGTTGCCATTATTAACTCTATTCCATGATGTGTCAATATTTTCAAAAATATTGTTTGAATTTATTTTTTCACCACTAACTAGTTCCAAATATTCAATATTTTTATTTAGAGAAGGAGAACTTCCAAAACCTTGTGATTTATGTTCACTTCTACTTTTTGATGCTATTTTTGAATTATTTATACCAGAAACAGGGTCGAATAAATTTGTGCTAATAGATACCATATGAGACTTATCAATTTTTTCAAAGTTTTCTTTACTTCTATATGCCCACCATGAAGTATTATAAAATATCCTTTTTGCTTTCCATGGTTTGACTGTATTTAATTGATTTGAAAACAAATTTGGATTATCTGCTTTATTGTTAGCTTCCATACTTAACAACGCTGAGCTAGTATGATGACCATGAGTAGAGCCTGGAGTTTTTTCATTAAACCTGTTAATTATTACATCTGGTTTGAATTTTCTTATTAAAAAAATTATTTGAGAGAGGATATCTTCTTTATTCCATATTTTTAAAGTTTCTTTTGGATGTTTAGAATAACCAAAATCATTAGCTGTTGTAAAAAATTGTTCACCACCATCTATCTTTCTAGCATTAATTAATTCCTGAGTTCTTATTACTCCTAATTTTTCTCTTAAATCACTTCCAATTAAATTTTGACCACCATCACCTCTAGTTAGTGACAAGTATGCTGTTCTTGCATGTAAATGATTTGAGAAATATGAAATTAATTTCGTGTTTTCATCATCTGGATGAGCTGCTATATAAAGAACAGAACCTAAAAAATTTAGTTTTTTTATTTTATTGAATATCTCTGAAGAGTTTTGCGAGAATGTAAAATTTGATAAAAAAAATATTAATTATATAAAAAAAATTTTTAAGGATTGCGTTAATTTCAATTTCTATAATTTATTGTTAAAATAAAGTTATTTTTTTAAAACGATCTCTTTTATTTTATGATAAACTTCGTAAACAGGAAGCCCCACAACATTTGAGTAACTTCCATTTATAGACTTAACTGCAATTAATCCAAACCAATCTTGAATTCCGTAACCTCCAGCTTTGTCAAAAGGTTTATTTTTTTTTGTGTAATCAATTAAATCTTTCTTATAAATCTTCCCAAATTTAATTTTTGTTGTTTTATGAATTATTTCCAAATTGTTTTTAGTTAAAAAACCGACAGCAGTAATGACTTTATGTTCATCATTTGATAATTCTGTTATCATGTTTATTACTTCTTTGTTGTTTTTTGGTTTTCCTAAATATTTGTTTTTATGCCAAACAATTGTATCTGCAGTTATTACTAATTGTTTTTCTTTTATTTTATTAATAAATATTTCAGCTTTTTTTTTAACAATATCTTTTGCAATTAAATGATCTTTAAGTTTTTTATCAAAATCTTCTTTGTATTTAATTTTTTTTACTGTAAAGGGTATTTTTATTTTTTTTAAATATTCTATTCTTCTAGGCGAGGAAGAAGCTAAAATAATTTTATAACCATTTAAATTCATAAATAAACTTTCAATTTAAACTATTATTCCATTTATTTTGAACTTTTAATGTCTGCTCAATAATATCTCTTACACAACCTTTACCACCTTTTTTGTGAGATATATAATTAGATATATTTTTGATTTCTGGAACCGCATCTGAAGGGCAACATGAAAGACCAACCTCTTTCATTACTTCCATATCTGGAATGTCATCCCCCATATATGCAATTTTATTAATATCTATTTTGTTATTATTAATAATTTCTTTAAAAATCTTAATTTTATTTTCAGCACCTAAATAAATATCTATAACACCAAGCGATTTAAACCTTTTTTTCACACCTTCATTAAGACCTCCAGAAATAATAATAATTTTAAAACCTTTTTCAGTTGCTAGTTTAATTGCATAACCGTCTTTTGTATTAACAGACCTATACATTTCACCTTCAGTTGTCACTAATATTTTTCCGTCGGTAAGAACACCGTCTACATCAAAAATAAAGGTGTTTATTTCTAATAGTTTTTCTTTATAATTTTTATTTTTCATAGTATTTAATAATTGATTCTGTAACAGTCTTGTAAACTTTTTTAAAAGATTTATTTTCTAATAATTCAAGATGTTTATTAATTGTAACTCTATCATTTCTTTTTGCAGGACCAGTTTGGTTTTTTCTAGGTGAATAATTAAATGTTTTTGATGAAGTTTCACTAATTAAATCTTTAAATAAATAAAAGGGTATTTTATTTTTAATACATATATCTTCAGCATTAGCATATAAATGATTTGTAAAATTATTAATTATAGTAGCAGAAAGATGAAGATATTTTCTTTTATTTGAATTCATTGAAACCGGTTTTGACCCAAGTAATTTAACTAAATTTTCTAATTTCAAATAGTCTGATTTATTTGAAGATTCAATACAAATAGGCATGTTTTTAAATTCAACATCTTTTCCTTTTGTAAAAGTTTGAATCGGATAAAAAACACCTTTTCCTCCATTATTATTTAGCTCTTTTATGCTAATAGTTCCTGAAGAATGCACAGTGAAAGTTTTATTGTTAATTTGTTTAGATATTTTATTAATCACATTATCAGAAACCATTAGAAAATTAATATCAGCTTTCTTTAAATCTTTAAGTTTATTAATTTTTATAATTCCATTATTATCATTTGATTTTTTGAATGATCTTGAATACCATTGTGAAATTTTTACTTGACTATTTTCATTAAATTTTTTCAAGAATTGTGATGCGATATTTCCACTGCCAATTATATTAATATTCATAATTTAAAAAACCTTTTTTTTAGAATAATTAATTTATAAATAAATATTACTTCATGTATTATCTTTGCTCTTTTAAAATTTAAATGAAAGATAAAATATCCTCAGTAATTTTTTCTAACAAATTTACGGCAATTCTATTTATAATATTTCCTACAGCAATGGCTTTTGGAACTTTTATTGAGACCTGGTATGGTATTGAAGCTGCAAAAAAAATAATATATAATGCTTGGTGGTTTGAATTAATACTTCTTTTTTTCGTAATTAATTTCATTGGTAATATATTCAAATACAAATTGTTAAGAAAACAAAAATGGGCAGTTTTATTGTTGCATTTATCTTTTATCATTATAATTTTTGGAGCTTTTATTACGAGGTATTTTGGATTTGAAGGAGTAATGCCAATTAGAGAAGGTGATTCAAAAAATGTTTTTTTATCAGAAAAAACATATTTAACAATTCTTATAGATGGAGAGATAAATGGAGAACCAAGAAGAAAAAAACTAGAAAGTGAGGTTTTATTTTCTGAATATTCAAATAATTATTTTAAATGGAATGCTGATTTTAATGAAGAAAAGATAACTATAGAGTATGTTGATTTTATTCAAAATGTTTATGAGGATTTAATCCTTGATGAAACTGGAGATAGATATTTGAAAATAGTTGAAGCAAATGACGGTAATAGACATGAACATTATATTAAAGAGGGTGAAATTACAAGTATTCATAATATTTTGTTTACACTAAACAAGAAACAAGATGGGGCTATAAATATTAAAGTTGATAAAGGAGTTTATTATATTGAGATGCCATTTAGTGGTAGCTTCATGAGAATGGTAGATCAGTTTAAAGGAGAAGTAACTGCTAATTTAGAAAGCTCTCTTCAGTTTAGATCATTATATACCATTTCAAATTTTCAATTTGTTATTCCTGAACCTGCATTAAGAGGAAAATTTGATTTTGTAAAGGGAGATCTTGATAATAAAAATGTTCAAAATTTATTAAAGATCAAAGTTGAGAAAGATAATGAGAGTGAAATTATTAATATAACTGGGGGTAAAGGGTTCATAAATGAATCTAAAAAATTATCAATTAAAAATTTAGATTTAAACTTTACATACGGATCAAAATTATTAAGTCTTCCGTTTTCAATTAAATTAAATGATTTTATTGCAGAAAAATATCCAGGAACCGAAAAAAGTTATTCTTCATTTATGAGTAAAGTGACAGTTCAAGATGATCCAGATTTTGATTATGATATTTATATGAATAATATATTAGATCATAAGGGTTATCGCTTTTTTCAAGCTTCTTTTGATCCTGATGAAAAAGGCACAGTTTTATCAGTTAATCATGATTGGTGGGGGACATGGGTCACATATTTAGGTTATGTTCTTTTATACCTTGCGATGTTAGGAATATTCTTTATTGGCAATACTCGTTTTAAACAGCTTTCTAAAGCTCTTGAGGAAATTTCTAAAAAGAAATATAACTTAATTTTTTTACTTTTTTTTACTTCAATTAGTTTTGGTCAAAATAATTTAAATTTTAATAAATCATCAATTGATTTTGATTCTATAATTAAATCAGAAGCATTTGGTTTAGAACATTCATCAAAATTTGGAAAACTTGTTATTCAAGATACAGGTGGAAGAATGAAACCTGCCAATACTTTTTCATCAGAATTATTAAGGAAGGTTAGTAAAAAAGATAAATACTTAGATTTAAATTCTGACCAAGTTCTCTTGTCAATAATGAATAAACCAGCTGTTTGGTTTAATGTTCCTATTATTTATCTAAAAAGAGGGAATGATAGTATTAGAAAGATCGCTGGTTTAAATAAAAAAAATAAATATGCTTCTTTAATCTCTTTTTTTGATTCAAAAGGTAATTACAAGCTGGTTGAACAACTAGAAGATGCTTATAAAGTTTCATTACCAAATCAGTTCCAAAAAGATTTTATTGAGCTTGACAGAAGAATAAATCTATTATATTCTGCTATTGAAGGAAAAATAATGAGAGTTTTTCCTATTCCAAATGATGATAATAATAAATGGGTTTCTTATCAAGAAATTAATACAAATGATTTTAAAGGAAAAGATTCATTATATGTTAAAAATATACTACCTCTTTATTTTCAATCTTTAAGAGTTGCTAAAGAGAACAATGATTATTCTCAAGCAGACAATTTACTTGAGAGTTTAAATGGATTTCAAGTCAAGTATGGATCAAATGTTATTCCTTCTGAGGATAAGATTAATGCTGAGATCTTATATAACAAATATGATATTTTTAAAAGTCTTTATAGTTGGTATATAATATTCGGTGTCATTTTTTTTATAATATTAATTGTTCAAATATTTATTGACAATAAAATTCTTTATTGGATTGTTTATTTATTTAAAATATTTCTATTTGGTCTTTTTATATTTCATTCTCTAGGACTTATTTCAAGAGGATTTATATCAGGACATGCTCCTTGGAGTGATGCTTATGAAGCAATGATTTATGTAGCCTGGGCAACACAATTTTTTGGTTTAATTTTTGGAAGAAAATCATCTTTAACACTAGCAGGCACATCTTTTGTTACGGGAATGATATTAATGATTGCTCATTGGAGTTGGATGGATCCTTCAATTGCTAATCTGCAGCCAGTTCTAGATAGTTATTGGCTTATGATTCATGTTGCTGTAATTGTAGCAAGTTAT
>CAYUZY010000082.1:0-9026 GCA_964448645.1 uncultured Flavobacteriaceae bacterium | reverse complement strand
GAACAAATTCTCCATATTTCCAATTACTCATCCATCCAATAAATTTTCTTGAATTAATACTATTTTTTGTATTATTCCAAGTTACACCAGCATAATTATCACTACCATAATCAACCCAAATGGATTTCTTATCCATTAAAAAATTACGATCTATTGTAAAAGTATTTCCATCAAAATCTCCAATAAAATATTGAGTACCACTCCCCCCATTAGGAGAACTTTTATTTATACTTACAAGTAAAACCCATTTCTTATTCCCTTCTTTGTCTCTTAAAGGAAATAAATCTGGACACTCCCATACTCCATTCATTTCTCCATATCCAGTAAATTCAGACAAATATTTCCAATCAATTAAATTATCAGAAGAATAAAAAATTATTCTATCTCTAGCTGCCAAACTTATTATCCATTTTTTATAATCATCTAACCAGGTTACTTTAGGGTCTCTATAATCTCGATAACCAGGATTTTCAATTACTGGATTATTGGCGTATTTTATCCAAGACTTACCTAAATCTATACTATAAGCAATATGCTGAGTTTCAACATTAATATATGGTGAATCTAGCTCTCCATTCCATTTTCTTTCTAAAAACATATCATGATTAGTATAAAATGCAATAATTGGGGGATTAATTCCTTTTCCTAAACCAGATTTATTATCATTATCAACAATTGCAGATCCAGAAAAAATATAATTATTACCATCAGGGTAAATTGCAATTGGTAAATTTTCCCAGTTTATTAAATCCTTAGAAGTTGCATGTCCCCAATGCATTGGACCCCATACATTATCATCAGGATAATATTGATAAAACAAATGATAAGTATCATCAAAAAAGAACATGCCATTTGGATCATTCATCCATCCATAAGTGGGAGAGAAATGAAATTGGGGTCTATATTTCTCATTAATTTTTTCAGATATATTTTCTTCATTTTGAGTTATAGGTTCTTTGCAAGAAAACATAACCAATAATAATATTATCAATCTTTTCATTTAAATAATTTTCTTTTAAAATATAAAACTTTATTAATAAAAAAAAAGCGAAATTTATTAATTTAAAAATTATAATAATTAGTTTAGCACAACATATTTGCGGGATGTGGCGCAGCCTGGTAGCGCACACGCATGGGGTGCGTGGGGTCGCAGGTTCGAATCCTGTCATCCCGACTATTTTAAAATCATTCAAATAAAAATGGGAATCAATATATTTTCTAATGACGATCAGGCTAATGGAAATTTCAATAACGGAGAAATTCTTGAAAAAAAACCAATTGGTTTTCCTCAAGATGGCGGAAAATTGAAACCTTATTCTAATTTATTCTACTGGGCACATGCTTGGACACTTAATAAAAAAAGTACTATTGATCTTCATCCTCATCAAGGTTTTGAAATTTGCAGCTTCATTTTAAAAGGGAATATAAATCACTTTGACACAAAACTAAATAAATGGATTTCTCTTTCAGAAGGTGATGTGCAAATAATTAGATCAAGAAATGGTATTTCTCATTCAGAAGAAATAGATAACAAATCTGAGATTTTTCAAATTTGGTTTGATCCAGATATTTCAGAATCATTAAAAAAAGAAGCTTCATATAGTGATTATAAGTCATCTGAATTTAAAAGAATTGAATCTAAAAATAAAAACACTAAAATAATAGTAGGACAAGACTCTCCAATTAAAATGGATAGTCAAGGAATATTAATTAATGAATATGAATTTCAAATTGGTAAGCATAATTTAAATATTAAAAAAAAATCCATTCACTCAATTTTCATTCTCAAAGGAAAAATTAAATTAAAATCTGTTTTATTAACTAAAGGAACCTTCCTCAAAATTGAAAACTTGGATTTTTTAAATTTTCAAGTTATTCAAAACTCAAAAGTTTTTGAAATCATATCTCCATTAAACCCATCTTACAGAACATATTCTCAAAATAATTAATTAGTTAAGAAATTGATAATAATTAATTTGATATAAATTGTAAATTAGTCGAATAAAAAATTTTATCATGAAATCATTTCATTTTACGACATTTCTTTTAGCTCTATCTTTTAATTTGAGTTGCGCCCAAGAAAACTCTCCTTTAATTGAAAAGCCTATTAAAATTAATTATTCACATGAAACAATTATTGATGATTTGAATGTGCCTTGGGGATTAGATTTTTTAAATGAGCGAGAATTTCTTGTAACTGAAAAATCTGGTGAACTATATAGAGTTTCAGATGGAAAAAAATTTGAAGTCAAAGGAGTCCCTGATGTTTACGTTAGAGGTCAAGGTGGTCTTATGGATATTGCTGTTCATCCTAATTTCGATCAAAACAATATAATTTTCCTTGTATTAAGTTCAAAAATTGGTAATGGAGATGGGGGGAATACAGCTCTTTATTCAGCCAAATTTATTCAAGACTCATTAACTAATATAAAACTTTTATATAAGGCTATGCCAAATTCTAAAAAAGGTCAACACTTTGGCTCAAGAATAGTTTTTGATAATAAAGGTCATTTATATTTTTCAATTGGTGATAGAGGAAATAGAGATGTAAACCCTCAAGATATTTCTATTGATGGTGGAAAAATATACAGAATAAATTTAGATGGAAGTATACCAGCTGATAATCCTTTTGTTAATGCATCAGATGCAAAAAAAGCTATTTATTCATATGGTCACAGAAACCCTCAAGGAATGGCAATTCATCCAAAAACTGGTAAAGTTTGGGTAAATGAACATGGTCCTAGAGGTGGAGATGAAATTAATATAATTGATAAAGGAAAAAATTATGGTTGGCCTAAAATAACTTATGGAATTAATTATAGTGGCACAACCATTACAAATAAAAAATCTCTTCCAGGTATGGAACAACCTTTTTATTATTGGATACCATCTATAGCACCAAGCGGAATGACTTTTTTAACTTCTAGTAAATATAAAGGATGGAAGAATAGTCTTTTTATTGGATCTTTAAAATTTGAATATCTTGAAAGATTAGTAATCAAAAAAAATAAAGTTGTAAAAAGAGAAAAAATTCTTGATAAAATAGGAAGAGTTAGGGATGTTAATCAAGGTCCAGATGGTTATTTATACGTAAATGTCGAAGGAAAAGGAGTTGTTAAAATCATTCCTGCTAAATGAAAATATTTTTTATAATATACCTTATTTCGATAAGCTATTTATTTAATTTTCTTCAACAAGAAAAAACTTTTGAAAAAAGTATATCCGATGGAAAAATTATTTATGAGGATTTTTGTATTCAATGTCATCTAGATAATGGCGAAGGCATTGAAAAAGTATACCCCCCTTTAAATAATTCTGATTATTTACTTGAAAATATTGACAAGAGCATATATTCAATAAAATTTGGCCTAAAAGGAGAAATAATTGTCAACGGAATAAAATATAATGGAGTAATGATTAATCAAGGTTTAGAAAATGAAGAAATTGCAGATGTGATGAACTACATAACAAATAGTTGGGATAATAATTTAAATATTCAAATAACAGAAAAAAGGGTAAATGAATTAAAAAAATGAAATCTACAAAATACATTTACACCTATATTAAAATTTTAATTTTATTTCTCGTTTGGATGTTTTTTTTAGATACTCATTCATGGTTAATTCATAATGAGTTAAATAAAGAAATTAACAAACTGGAATTACAAAAAGATGCTCTAGAAAAAATTATTGAAGAAGACAAAAAAGAAATAAGACTTTTAAATAACCCTGATAGTTTAGAAAAATTTGCAAGGGAAAAGTATAGACATAAAAAAGATAATGAGACAATTTTTATAATTGAAACTAATGATTCTGTTAATTGAAAAAAAATATTTTTTTTTAAGTTTTGTTTTTTTAATTCGATTATAAATAATTGTATTTTTAAAAAAATAAAATTTAACTTTTTATGGGAAAGATTTTAGCAATAGCTAATCAAAAAGGTGGAGTTGGAAAAACTACAACTGCTGTTAATTTAGCTGCTGCTCTAGGTGTTTTAGAAAAAAAAGTTTTACTTGTAGACGCTGATCCTCAAGCTAATGCAACATCTGCTATTGGGTTTTCAATTACTCCTGAACAACCTGGGGTTTACGAACTGATTTTACAGTCAGTAGAAATTTCAAAAACAATTATTAAAACCAAAAGTCCAAATGTAAAATTAATTCCATCTCATATCAATCTAGTTGGAGCTGAAATAGAACTTATAAATAAAAACAAAAGAGAATTTATGCTCAAAAAAGGGCTTGAAAAAATATATGATAATTATGATTTTATAATTATTGATTGCGCCCCTTCTCTTGGCTTAATTACGCTTAATGCTCTTACAGCTGCCGATTCAGTTATTATTCCTATTCAATGTGAATATTTTGCTTTAGAAGGACTTGGAAAACTATTAAATACAATAAAAAGTGTTCAAAAAACTCACAACCAGTTACTTGATATAGAGGGGTTATTACTTACAATGTATGATGTTCGGCTTAGATTATCGAATCAAGTTGTTGAAGAGGTGAAAAAACATTTTGGAAAAATGGCCTTCAGAACTATTATTCAAAGAAATATAAAACTAAGTGAAGCACCCAGTTTTGGAGAAGATATAATATCTTATGATGCTTCAAGTAGAGGTGCAAAAGGATATTTGTCTTTAGCTAATGAATTAATTAAAAGAAATAAACTTTTAAAACATGGCTAAAACAAATAAAAGAAAAGCTTTAGGAAGAGGGCTTTCAGTTTTATTAAACGATGAAAATAAATCTTCAAATATTGGAAATATAATTAAAATAAATATTAATGATATTTCAACAAATCCTAATCAGCCTAGGACAAACTTTAAAAAAGAATCCATTGATGAACTTAAAAAATCAATTAAAGAATTAGGCTTAATTCAACCCATAACTGTTAGAGAATTAAACGATAATAAATTTCAACTTATATCTGGAGAAAGAAGATTAAAAGCCTTTAAATTAATAGGCTTAAATAATATCCCATCATATGTTAGAAAAGCAAATGATATTGAATCTTTGGAAATGGCTCTAGTTGAAAATATTCAAAGGAAGGATCTTGATCCTATTGAAATAGCTTTATCATATAATAGACTTATAAAAGAAATTAATCTAACACAAGAAGAACTAAGCGCAAGAATTGGTAAAGAAAGGTCAACTATTTCAAATTATATAAGATTATTAAAATTAGATCCTATAATACAGTCTGGACTAAGAGATAGTTTTTTAACTATGGGGCATGCTAGGGCTTTAATAAATATTAAAGAAAAAAATAAACAAATTGAAATTTATAAAAAAATTATTAGAAATGGTATTTCCGTTAGGGATACTGAAAAGTTATTACTTGAAACAAAAAAAATATCAAAAAAAGAAAAAAATAATTATAAATCAAAATATATTAATCAAGTCGAAAATAGATTAAAAAAAATGTTCGATAGTAGTATTTCAATTCATTCAAATAACTCTGGAAAAGGTTATATCAAAATCGAATTTAACTCTCAAGAAAATCTTGAAAATATTTTAAATAAAATTAAAAGTGACTAATAAATTTTTAATTAGTGTATTTTTTTGCCTAGTTTGTGTTTTAGTTAAATCTCAAGAGACTGAAATAAATGACAGTATAAATAAAATAAGAATTAATAATAAAATATCTAAATTACCCTCTGCTCGTAAAATTAAATTAATCGAAGATCCCTTAACACCTTCTAAGGCTGCATTTTATTCTGCTGTCATACCTGGATTAGGTCAAGCATTCGTTGGAAAAGTATGGAAAATTCCAATTGTATATGGTGCAATTGGAGCTTCAATTTATTATTATAAAACAAATAACAAAGAGATGTTAAAATACAGAAATGCTTACAAAGACAGAACCAATGGAATATATACAGATGAATATTTAGATATAATCCCTGAAAATGAAACATTATTAAAAGGAATGAAATTTCATAAAAGCTATAGAGACATTTCAATGATATGCATAATTGGATTTTATATGTTAAATATTTTAGATGCTAATGTGAGTGCTCATATGATGCAATTTAATGTTAGTGAAGATTTAACATTTAGTCCTAAATTAATTTTTGATGATAACATTAGTGGAATTTCACTTTCAATAAAATTAAATTAATGAAAATAGCTATTCTTGGATATGGAAAAATGGGTAAAGCAATTGAAAAAATTGCATTAAAAAGAAATCACAAAATTATATTCTTGTTGGACAAAAATATAACAAAGGGTAAATTGTCTGATGCTGATGTAGCAATAAATTTTAGTGTTCCTGATTCAGCTTATGATAATATAATGATGGCTTTAAAATTAAAAATACCTGTTGTTTCTGGAACAACGGGATGGTTAAAGTATTATGATAAAATCAAAAAGTTTTGTGAAAAGAGAAAGCTATCTTTTCTTTATTCATCTAACTTCAGTATAGGAGTTAACTTATTTTTTAAACTTAACCTATATCTTGCCAAGTTAATGAATAATAATAAAGAATATATAGTTAAAATTGATGAAACTCATCATATTAATAAATTAGATAAACCTAGTGGAACTGCTATATCTCTTGCAGAAGATATAATATCAAATTCAGATTTTAATAATTGGCAACTAAATGACGGCAATAATAGTAAAAGTGATAGTGATCTATTAATAGATTCTAATCGGAAAGATGATGTCCCCGGAACTCATAACATAATATATTCTTCAAAAATTGATAAAATAAAAATATCTCATATTGCAAATTCGAGAGAAGGCTTTGCCTTTGGAGCAATTATAGCAGCAGAATGGATAATAAATAAAAAAGGTGTTTTTAGCATGAAAGATGTTTTAGATTTATAATTATGACCTTTCAAGAACTATTTATTTATTTTTTAATTTTTCAAGTCATAAATTTTCTTGGAACATGGAAGCTATATGTTAAGGCTGGATTTAAACCATGGGAAGCTTCAATACCTATTTATAATTTTATCATTTTAATGAAAATTATAAAACGCCCTAGTTGGTGGGTTATTTTACTGTTTATACCTACTATAAACCTAATAATGTTAATTGTAATATTAATTAGATTATTAAATGTGTTTGGCAAAAATACTTACATGGATTATTTTCTATTAATTATCTCTTTGGGGTTATATGTTTTTTATATTAATTATCATTCTAAAACTAAATATAAGCCTGAAGAATCTAATTCCTTAAAAAATACTTTTAAAGAAACAGTAAGTTCGATAGTTTTTGCAATTATAGCGGCTACAATTGTTCACAATTATATTATTCAGCCTTATATAATCCCCACTGGATCTCTTGAAAAATCATTGCTAATTGGCGATTTTTTATTTGTAAGTAAATTTCATTATGGAGCAAGAGCGCCTATGACCGCTGTATCTTTTCCGATGGTTCATGACACAATTCCTTTGCTAAAAATAAGATCATATTTAAAGAACCCTCAATACCCATATTTAAGACTTCCGGCTATTCAAAAAATAAAAAGAAATGATATAGTTGTATTTAATTGGCCTGCAGATACTGTTAGAAAATTTTTCGTTAAAGAAAAAGGGGTAAAAAAACCGATAGATAAAAAATCAAATTATGTAAAAAGATGTGTTGGTATTCCTGGAGATACATTAGAAATTATAAATGGGTTTGTATATAATAATGGAGTTAAAAATATTCTTCCTGAAAGAGCTAGAGTTCAATATAATTTTAATGCATATAGTAAAAAAGGTGTGTCATCAAGAAAACTTTTAAAATTAGGCATTGGTGATTACTACAGAAAATTTAAAATCAATAACATAAATCAAAACTCATACAATAAAATATTACCCTATATAGTTGGCACTTTAGGAAATACAAGAGAAAACTTTATTGTAATTACAAAAAAAAATGGACTTCCCATAAAACTAATAAACAATTTAAATTTAAAGGTTTCTGAACTTTTAGAAATTGAAAAAAAATTAACCCTAACAATTAAAGAATCTATTTTATTAAAAAATCAAAATTGGATTGATAGTATAGTGATGAGTATAAATAATTCAAAAACATCCAACACAAATTTTTTCCCAAATAAAATTCCTTACAATTGGAATGAAGATTACTTTGGCCCCATTATCATTCCAAAAAAAAATGAAACTATAAAAATTTCTAAAGAAAACCTTCCTCTTTATAAAAAGTTAATTGTTGATTACGAAAAAAACAAATTAAAAACTGATGCTGAAAATATTTATATTAATGGAAAAAAAGTTTATGAATATAAATTTAAACAAGATTATTTTTGGATGATGGGTGATAATAGACATCAGTCAGAAGATAGTAGTGTTTGGGGGTTTGTGCCAAATAGTCATATTGTTGGAAAACCTATATTTATTTGGTTTAGTATTGATGGAATAAATGATGGTATAAAAAATTGGAAAATTAGATGGGATAGAGTATTTACAACAGTTGATGGTCCTGGAAAAAGAATTTCTTATTTTCCATATTTTATTTCAATTATAATTATTTGGCAACTTATAGTTTTTATAAAAAAAATAATTAATAAAAAAAGTAATTAATGATAGATTTAATTACTCCTACTTATCTTCCAAACATTTCATATATGGCTTGGTTAATTAAAAAAAAAATTTATTTTGATCTAACAGATAAATATAATAAACAAACATATAGAAATAGGTCAGAAATTTATGGTACTAACGGAGAACTTATTTTAACTATTCCTATAATTCACGTTAAAGAAAAAAAATACCAATTAACTAAAGAGGTAAAGATATATTACGATAATAATTGGCAAAGTAATCATTGGAAATCTATTTGCTCTGCATATAGATCTTCTCCATACTTTGAATTTTATGAAGAAGAACTTTTTAACTATTATTTTAAAGTTAAAGAGAAATATCTATTTAATTTTAATTTAAAATTGATTTCAAAAATTTTAAATTTACTTAATCAACCTTTTAACTTCGAGGTTTTATATTATAAAGAAAAAAATCATAATAGAATATATCAATTAATTGACGCTAAAAATAAATATTTTGAAACTCCT
>CAYUZY010000081.1:0-9331 GCA_964448645.1 uncultured Flavobacteriaceae bacterium | reverse complement strand
AATCGAAGATTATTATCTAACTAGAAATCAAATTGATTTAAACCATATTAATTTATTAGCAAATAGAGGCTATCTTAAAAAAAGCATTTATTTATGTATTAAAAATAAAAATAATATAGTCCCTGCTTTTTTTGAATTTTTTAAAGGGTTTTTCGCAAATCTTTATAAATCAATTAGAAAATAATGTAAAGCATGATTATTGACTTTAGTAAAGAAAACAACAATATTTTTAGTTTTAAATTAGGATTTCCTTTAAAAAAAGGGGAATTAACTGATTTATTACTAACAAAATGACTAATTTACCGATAATACTTTAATATAATTCGCTAAATTGATTAAATTTGTGAAATTTATTTATTTATGGCTAAAATTAATCTTGATGAAATAGATCATCAAATATTAGATATATTAATTGACAACACAAGAGTTCCTTTTACTGAAATTTCAAAACGTCTTTTAATCTCAGCAGGAACTGTTCATGTTAGAGTAAAAAAAATGGAAGATGCAGGAATTATTAAAGGCTCTTCATTAAATCTTGATTATGTTAAATTAGGTTATTCTTTTATAGCTTACGTTGGAATATTTTTAGAAAAAACACAAAAAACAGAATTTGTTTTAGAGGAATTGAATAAAATCCCATATGTTACTGTTGCACATATTACCACTGGTAAATTCAATATATTTTGTAAAGTTAGAGCTAGAAATACAAAAAATGCAAAAGATATAATCTTTATGATTGATGATATTGAGGGTGTTTTGAGAACAGAAACAATGATTTCTCTTGAGGAGAGTATAAATGATAAAAAAAGATTGATGCATACAATATTCAATGAACTTCAATAAATAAATTACTTTAATGGCTAGAAAACCTAAAATTGAAAGATTTAATGAGAAAGTTCTTTCAAAATTTCAGATTTATAATAGTTTATTTTTGACTTTACCTTTTAAGTCAATAAAAAACACGTCTATATTACTTCCTTTATTTACTGATCATTGTAAAACCGGCTTTAATTCTAATAAAAGCCCAAAATTTATAGTTGAATCTTTTTTTGAGAAGCACCTACCTAATATAAATGAGAAAGATATAAATGATCTATTATTTAGATTTATACAGTTTATAGAAAGACAAGTTGTTTTGTTTGATGCTATTGAAGATGCTGCTTTTCCATATGTTAACAATATGCACGGTAGAGGAACTTTAAGGTATATTAAAGAAGAGGCTTATAACAAACAAAACTTAGATGAATTAATTAGGCATTTAAATAATTTTAAATTAAGAATTGTTTTAACTGCGCATCCTACGCAGTTTTATCCAGATAATGTTTTAGTTATCATTAATGAGTTATCAAAGTCAATAGCAAAAGATGACTTAGATAAAATAAAAACTCTTTTAGCTCAACTTGGCAAAACTCCTTTCTATAAAAAAGAAAAACCAACCCCATTTGATGAAGCTATAAGTTTAATTTGGTATTTAGAAAATGTATTTTACAATTCAGCTCCAATTATATATAATTATATTGAAAAAAATTTAAAGTCAAAAAAAAAATTCAACAACCCTGTCTTTGATTTTGGGTTTTGGCCTGGTGGAGATAGAGATGGAAATCCTTTTGTAACTCATAAAACAACATTAAAGACTGCTAAAAGACTTAGATTTTCTATTATTAGGAATTATTATAGAGATTTAAGAAAATTAAGAAAAAAATTAACTTTTAGAGAAGTAGAAAATAAAGTTCAAAATTTGGAAGAAATCTTATTCACTGAGCTTTTTAATCCTGGTAAAAACAAAAATCTTAATCCTAATTTTTTAATTGGTGAATTAGAAATGATTTTAGAAATTCTTTTTAATGTTCATGAAGGTCTTTATTCTGAAGATGTAAAGGATTTAATTCATAAGCTGAAATTATTTGGATTTTATTTTGCTAGTCTTGATATTAGACAAGATTCAAGAATTCATGACTATGTATTTAATGATGTTATAAATAATCCTGATTTAAGAAAACACATAGCTGATGTTCCTAAAAACTATTCTGAACTAAATTTAAAAAGAAAATATAGTTTATTGTCAAAAATACAAGGAGATATTCCTATTTCTATTTTTGAAAATGAATTAACTAAAAAAACTCTTTTTTCAATAAGGACAATAAAAAAAATTCAATCAAATAATGGAGAAAAGGGCTGTAACAGATACATTATAAGTAATTGTAAAACTTTAGAAAATATTCTTCAATTATTTGCTTTACATAGAATATGCAATTGGAAAGAACCCTCAGTTGATTTTATTCCTCTTTTTGAATCAATAAAAGATCTTGAAAATTCTTCAAATGTATTAGAAGAACTATTTTCAAATACAGTTTATTTGAATCATTTAAAAAGAAGAAAAAATAAACAAACAGTTATGCTTGGATTTTCTGACGGAACCAAAGACGGAGGATATTTTATGGCTAATTGGAGTATATATAAAGCAAAAGAAAATTTAAGTAAAGTAGCCAAGAAATATAAAATAGAAATTTCTTTTTTTGATGGTAGAGGAGGACCTCCGGCAAGGGGAGGTGGTAATACTCATCAATTCTATGCTTCTATGGGTAGTTTAATTCAGGCTAATGAAATTCAATTAACCATTCAAGGTCAAACTATAAGTTCTAATTTTGGCACTGTTGATTCTGCTCAATTTAATCTTGAACAACTATTAAGTTCTGGAATCTCTAATATAACTGAAGAGACTAGTATTAACAACCTAAACAAAAAAGATCGTAAAACACTTGATTTTCTTGCTGTTAATAGTTTTAAAGAATATGAAAATTTTAAAAATCATCCTAAATTTTTGCCATATCTTGAACATATGTCAACTCTACCGTATTATTCTAAAACTAATATTGGAAGTAGACCTTCAAAGAGAAGCAATTCCAGTTCTTTAATATTTTCTGACTTAAGGGCTATACCTTTTGTAGGAAGTTGGAGTCAGTTGAAACAAAATGTACCAGGATTTTTTGGTGTAGGAAGTGCCATTGAAGAATTAAATAAAAAAGGTAAAATAAAATCAGTTAAAAAACTTTTTAAGAACTCTTTGTTTTTTAGAACTTTAGTTTTTAATAGTATGATGAGTTTGACTAAATCTTTTTTTGAACTTACATCATATATGGAAAGTGATAAAGAATACGGTGCCTTTTGGAAATTAATTCACAATGAGTTTTTATTGACAAAAAAAATGTTATTAAAAATTTCAGGATTCAAAGAATTAATGCAAAACGAGCCAGCAGGTAAAGCTTCCATTAAGGCTAGAGAAGAAATAGTTCAACCATTACTAACTATTCAACAATATGCTTTAATTAAAATTAAAGAAATTGAAAAAACTAATGATTACTCTAAAAAACAGATTAAAACATTAAAATCTTTAGTAACAAGATCTTTATTTGGAAATATAAATGCAAGTAGAAATTCAGCTTAAACTATTATAAAAATCAAAGGATTCTTTAATTAATTTGTCATTAACCAAAACATCAATTTTTGCAACACCAATTTGATTAATTAATACAAAATTAATTTTTCCTTTTATAACTTTTTTATCATGTTTTAATAAACTTAATATTTTTAAGACTTCTGGGTTATTTATTTTTATTTTTTTAAAAAAACGAGTTATAGTTTTGGTTATATTATCTAAATAATTAAAACTAAGACCTAAAATTTTGTGTGAAAGAAATGTCTCTAAAATCATTCCAATAGCTATTGCCTCCCCATGAAGTAGTTCTTTTTTAGTTCCTAGGTAATTAGACTCTATAGCATGACCTAATGTATGACCAAAATTTAAAATCTTTCTTTTATTTTCTTCTTTTAAATCTTCTAACACTACAGAATTTTTTAGACCAATAGATTTTAATATCATTTTATCAAGATTATTAACATCTATAGTTTTTAAAGCAGATAAGTTTTTCCAATATATTTTATCTAAAATCAATCCATGTTTTAACATCTCTGAAAACCCACTTAAAATTTGTTTTTTTTCTAGGGTTTTTAGCCATTTTGTTAAAATTAAAACCATTTGAGGCTCTTTAAAGACTCCTATTTGGTTTTTTAGTATGCCAAAATCAATTCCTGTTTTACCTCCAACAGAGGCGTCAACAATTGATAATAATGTTGTAGGTATATTATAAAAAGAAATTCCTCTTTTGAATGTACTAGCTACAAAGCCACCAAGATCACAAATAACTCCTCCACCTAGATTAATTATAGCACTTTTTCTGTCTGCACCAGATTTTGATAATTGATTCCATAAATATTCACATGTAGCTAAATTTTTATTTATTTCGCCAGACTTAATTTCAAGAATATTAACCTGAGATAGGGCATCTATATGTTCTAAAATAAAAGAAAGACAATTCTTTTTGGTATTCTCATCAACTAAAACAAACAATTTTGAATAATTGTTTTTTATTATTGAATCTTTAAAAAGCTCTACCCCTTTATCTTTAAAGACTATTAATGAATTTTTAGATTTTATTATATCCATTATGTATATGCAAATTAATTGCAAAAATAAGGATTTATATTTCCTTAAATATTATAAAGTTTAAGATGACCTAATTGGACTAAATAAATTAATTTTATTTATAATATTTATATAATATTGAGTTAATGTTATTTGAGAATACCAAAAGAGCATTTAGTCTTAAATCAAATTATGATCTAAAAAAAGCTCTAATAATTTTTAAATTAATTTCTAATAAAAGACTGGTTAATTTAGGAAGTAGAATAGTTAATTTACTTAACAAATTAAATTTATCAGTGAATTTTTTATTTAAAGAAACTATTTTCAAACAATTTTGTGCTGGTATTAATAAAAAAGAAACTTTAAATATAGTAGAAAAGTTATCTAAGGCAAATATTTACTCTTATGTTCATTATGCTTCAGAAAATATAAAAACAGAAGAAGATTTAGATGTCTCATTAAAACAAACTCTTTTGTCCTTTGATTTTTCTAGATCAAATAAAAATATTTCGTTTGTTGTTTTTAAACCAACATCTTTAGGGTTTTCAGAAATTTATGAAAAGCATAGTCTTAATAAGGTTCTTATGCCTAAAGAGATAGAATCTTTAAGAAAGATTGAACATAGATATAAAGTTTGCTGCGAAAAGGCAAGAAAACTTAAAGTAAAACTCCTTATAGATGCAGAAGAAAGTTGGATTCAAAATTCTATAGATAATTTAACTGAGAAGTTAATGGAAAAATATAATAAAGAAAATGTTATAGTTTATACTACAATTCAAATGTATAGAAAAGACAGGTTTGATTATTTAGTTAATCTACATAGAAAAGCCTTGAAAAAAAAATTTAAAATTGGAGTCAAGCTTGTCAGAGGAGCGTATATTGAAAAAGAATTAAATAGGTCAAAATTACTAGGTTATGATAATCCAATTTATTCAACAAAAGAAGAAACTGATAAAAGTTTTAATAATGCTGTTAATTTTATTTTAAATAGGTTGCAAAACTTTAGTATATTTCTTGCAACTCATAATGAGAAAAGCATTTATAATGTTATAGAATTTATGAATAAAAATAATATTTCTAAAAAAAGTGAAATTTATTTTTCACAGCTTTATGGAATGGGAGATAACATCACGTTTAATCTTGCTCATTTAAATTATAAAGTTGTTAAATACTTACCCTATGGACCAATAAAAGATGTTATTCCATATTTAATAAGAAGAGCAGAAGAGAATACTTCTGTTTCCGGTCAAACATCTAGAGAAATGGATTTGATAAAAAAAGAAAGAAAAAGAAGAAATGTTAATTAAACTGATAGGATTTTAAAAATATTTTATTAGAACAGTTTTTAATGTCTATTTCATATTTTTTTAACGATTCTTTTAATTCAAGCCTATACACCTTACAAGTGTCTTTTTTATTAATATTACTTTTTGAAAAAACAACTTCACTTAAATTAATTTGAGAATATAATAATGAATCATTTAGGAAAATAAACTTTTCTTTTAAGTGATTTGGTATTATTATCTTTTTTTTTAACAATTCATTTTTCACTCTTTTTGATGGAAAATAATTACAACTTGTTTTTTTTCCACTAAAAAAAAACATTAAAAAGAACATTCCAATTATAAAGCCTATTAAATAATAAGATAACCTGTATAAAAAACTCATTTATATGTTTATTTTTTTTAATTTTCTAGTATTCTCATTGATTTTTTTTATTGAAAATAAATCATATTCTTTAGGAAGGTATTTATTTACAATTTGCCCCCATTCAAGAATACATAAATGATTAGATTCTAGGTAGTCTTCTAATCCTATGTCTAAAGCTTCTAAAGGATTCTTTATTCTAAAAAAATCAAAATGAAATATTTTACTTTTTTGGTTAATTAAATATTCATTAACTATAGAAAAAGTTGGGCTACTCACGTTTTGAGAGACTCCTAAAGATTCGCATAAAGATTTGATTAATGTAGTTTTTCCTGATCCAATTTCACCATCTATTCTAATAATCGAAAACTTTTTATTTTCTAAAATAAAATTTACAGCATTTTTAATCTGGTTTTTATTGAAAATGATTTCCATTTATTTATTATTTAGGTTTAAGAAAAATAAAAGGGACAATCATTTCTTCCATTGATATACCTCCATGTTGAAAAGAATTCTTATAATAATTAACATATTTATTATAATTATTTTTATAAATGAAGTATTGGTTTTGATTAGCAAAAAAATAAGAACTGTTTATTGAAACTTTAGGAAGTTCAAATTCTTCTGGATTTTCAACTTTTAAAACTTTTTTTGAATTTACGGTTAGACTTCTTCCAGTTTTATATCTAAGATTAGAACTAGAATTTCTATCTGATATTGTTTCTATAGGTGTATCTACATTAATAGTTCCATGATCTGTGGTTAACATTAAATTAAACCCTAATTTACTTGCTCTAACAATAAGTTCTTTTAGGGGACTATTTTTAAACCAGCTTAATGTTAGTGATCTATAACCTTTACTGTTAGGAGCTAATTCTTTAATCATTTTCATTTCAGTTTTTGCATGTGAAATTATATCTATAATATTTACAACAAAAACAGTTAAAGATTCTTTTGAATTATTATTTAAATTATTTATTAATTCTTTAAACTTAATTGATTCTGTGATTTTGTTATATGAAAATTTAATGTTTTTATTGAGACTTTTTAACTGATGCTCAAGAAGTTCTTTTTCATAAATATTTTTACTATTACCCTCAGTATCATTTATCCAATAATGAGGTAATTTATTACTTATTTCCAATGGGGTCATTCCTGAAAAAATAGAGTTTCTTGAGAATTGTGTTGACGTGGGAAGTATACTAAAAAAAGAGGATTCAGATTCAATTTTATAATACTCAGTTATTTCAGGAGAAATAGTTTTCCATTGATCATATCTTAAATTGTCAATTAAAAGAAGTATACATGGTTTATTGTTTTCAAGCTTAGGAAGTATTTTTTTTTTAAAAAGCTGGTGAGATAATACAGGAGATTTATCTTCTTTAAACCATTTATCATAATTATTCCTTATAAAATAGAAGAATTTCAAATTAGCCTCTTTTAATTGATTTTTAAATATTTCAATCATACTTTTGTCATTTGATGATTCTAATTCAAGTTCCCAAAAAATCATTTTTTGATAAAAAATTTCCCACGCATCAAATGAGTTTATTTCTTCTAATTCTTTTGTAATTAAAGAAAATTGTTTTTGATAGTCTTGACTTATTTTTTCTGAAATAATATTTTTTTTGTTAAAAATCTTTTTTAATGCAATTAAAATTTGATTAGGATTTACTGGTTTAATAAGATAATCTGCTATTTTCCTGCCAATAGCTTCATTCATTATATGTTCTTCTTCATTTTTAGTTATCATTATTACAGGTAATTCACTTTTTATTTTTTTGATTTCAGTTAATGTCTCTAAACCATTAAGCCCTGGCATGTTTTCGTCTAAAAGGACTATATCAAAAGGTTGGCTTTTAATTAAATCAATTGCATCTTGTCCATTTGTACAAGGTGTTGATTTATAACCTCTATCTTTCAGAAACAAAAAATGAGGTTTAAGTAAATCGATTTCATCATCAACCCATAAAACATTAACGTTTTCCATAATATAATTTTATTTTTTTTAGGATATTAATTTTACCTCAATTTACATTTTTATTAGAATTCAAACTATTTTTTAATATACGTGATTCCGCTAAATGTAAAAAATGTAAAAAGTATATTTAATGATAAATTCATATTTTTGCAGTCATGAAATTTACAGCAAAACAAATTTCTAAAAAAGTTGATGGAAATATTGAAGGCAACCCAAATGTTGAACTTTCTATATTATCTAAGATTGAAGAAGCAAAAAAGGGTTCTATTACTTTTCTTTCTAATCCTAAATATATTCCTTTTATATATAAAACTAAAGCTTCTGCTGTAATTGTTGATAATGATTTTATTCCAGAAAGTAAATTGAACACAACACTAATTAGAGTTAAAGATCCATACAGTTCATTTTCAAAAATACTTGAGCTTTTTAGCTTGGAAGATATAAAGCTTTATGAAATTGATAAATCAGCATTAATAAGTAATTCCATTAAGCTTCCAAAAAAAATATTTATAGGGGCTTTAACTATAATTGAAAAAGGTGTTGTCTTAGGAGAAAATGTTAGGATAAAAGCTCAATCTTTTATTGGCGAAAATGTTAAAATAGGAAAAAACACTATCATTCAAAATGGAGTGAAAGTTTTATCTAATTCAATAATTGGAAATAATTGTATTATTAATGCAGGAGCAGTTATTGGTTGTGATGGTTTTGGTTTTGCCCCTCAGGAAAACGGCAGTTATACTAAAATTCCTCAAACTGGAAACGTTATAATAGGAAATAATGTTGAAATAGGATCAAATTCTACTATTGATAGAGCTACTATGGGTTCAACAATAATTCATGATGGAGTTAAAATTGACAATCTTGTTCAAATTGCTCATAATGCTGAAATTGGAAAAAATACTGTTTTCGCAGGACAATCAGGAGTTTCTGGCTCTACTAAAATTGGAGAAAATTGTGTTATTGGAGGTCAAGCTGGCATAGGCGGCCATTTGAAAATTGGTAATAATGTTAAAATTCAAGGGCAGGCAGGAGTTTTAAAAGATATTCCAGATAATAAACAAATTCAAGGAACACCAGCTATTGAATTCAATGATTACTATAGGTCATATGCTTACTTTAAAAAATTACCTGATTTTGAAAATAGATTGAAAAAAATAGAAAAAAAATGATTGATAAATCTGAAGTTCAAAAAACAATAATTAAAAAAGCTTCACTAAAAG
>CAYUZY010000080.1:3175-9532 GCA_964448645.1 uncultured Flavobacteriaceae bacterium | reverse complement strand
CAAAAATGATCAAAAATGATCAAAAATGATCAAAAATGATCAAAAATGATCAAAAATGATCAAAACTGATTAAAAAATGATCAAAAAATGAAAAAAAATAAGATCAAAAAATTTTAAAAAAAATTAAAATTTAATCTTATGTTTTATATTTTTAATTATATAATTTAGTCATATGAAAATTAAAACTATCTTTTGGATTGCAATTACTTGTATTTTCTTACAATTGCTACCATTATTAGCCACCTTCTTTTCTCCAGAGTTCAAATTAATGTTAGTTTCAGATGTTTTTGGTAACGAACCATCTTCTGATGCAATTACTATGTTTGATCAATTTGCTTTTGTTTTAAGTTTTGTTGGATTAGGATTTATATCAATGATTTTCGGAGCATTTTCATTTGAAGATCTAGAATCTTTACAAAAAGTATCATTTTTATTTTTTCTTTTTTCGATATTTTGGACCCTTCCAGATTTATTAAATCTTATTTTGGGAGAACCTGCAGCTCCAATTCCTATAATTATTCTTGGACTTATTCAGGTGGGACTATTTTATTATGGTTCCAAGAAAGGAGTTGTTTGATTTAATGAATAAAATTATAGTTGAGGATAATCACGGAAGATCATTTGAAATTAATGATCTTGACAATTTTAAAAATCATTTGATTAATTTTCATTCTTATAATGGAAAGGCAGATAATAGTATTCATGAGGAGGAAGGTTATTATTTTACTGTTAATGATGATTTTTATAATATGATTATGAAACTCTGAAAGTTTTTAAACAGAATAAATCATCAATGAAAAATTATTTAAAAAGTATAGGTATTTTATTTGTTATTTTGGGAATCGTACTTTCTCTTTTTGATTTCCTAATTGACAATAAAGAGGTAATTTTTATTGTAGGGATTATTTGTATTATTGTTTCATATTTTTTAAATAAAAATTTACAGTAAATGAAAAAGAAATGGTGGGCTTTATCAGTTTTAGGCCTTTTATTATGCGGTTTTGGGTTATCTCTTTTGGGTGAGGCCATAATTTTTAAATCAATAAATGATAGTCGATGGTTTTATTGGGGAACAGGTGCTTTAGTTGTATTCAATAGTGGAATATGTATTGTAGCTGAAGCCACTTTATTGTTAGGTAAAATAAGGAAGAAAGATAAATAAACATAAGAATAGCTCTAAGAAATCGAAATATTACCTATAAAATATGTTTTTGCTTTTCCTTTTATTAAAACTCTTTCTTTATTATAAACGCAATACAATTTTCCTTTTCTTTTTGATAATTGAATAGCAGTCATTTCTTGTTTCTTCAAAACATTACTCCAATATGGAATCAATGAACAATGTGACGAACCGGTAACGGGGTCTTCCATAATACTTGCTTGAGGAGTAAAAAATCTTGAAACAAAATCTGAATTTTTTCCTTGAGAGGTAACAATTACTCCTCCTGGACTAAGATTAATTTTATTAAAAATTTCAGTATTAATCTTTATGTTTTCAATTTCTTTTTGATTTTTATATACTAACAAATAGTCCCTTGATTTAAAGACCTCTTGTGGTGAAATGCTTAAAGATTTTTTCAAAAGATCTGGTAAAGTTGTTTTTTTAGGATTTCTTGATGGAAAATCTAATATGAATAAATCATTTTCGACAAAGACATTTAATTCTCCACTTAATGTTTTAAAATAAATTTTATTGGATGATAAATCAATATAATTTTTAATAACATATGCTGTTGCTAATGTAGCATGACCACATAAATCCATTTCTATTTCAGGAGTGAACCATCTTAAATGATAATAGTTTTCTTTTCTTATAAAAAAAGCTGTTTCTGCTACAGCATTTTCTTGAGCGATTTTTAGAAGAAGGTCATCTTCTAACCATTTTCCTAGAGGAATAACACATGCTGGGTTTCCTCCAAAAACATTTTCAGTAAAGGCGTCAATTTGATAAATTGAAAGTTTCATAATATTTATTTTAATAAATATTAAAGTAAAAATACCACTTTTTAAAGTTGCTTTATTTTGACATAAAGCATAAATTTATTTTATGGACGAAGAGTTTGCTAAACAAATTTTTTTTGTTTTAATTTTTTTAGGATTACTTTGGGCAATCAGTAATGGTGGTTTAAGACAAATTTATAATCAGTCAAAAAAAGTAAAAAAAAATTTTAAAAAAAATAAAAAAAATAAAAGATGAATGTTTATTCATATGATAATCCATGCCCAAATTTAAAAAGGGGTTCTTTAGAGTCATAAGGAATATCTTCTATCTGATTTTTAACAGCCTCCATTGATGAAGGAAGTTCAATAGGCAACTTTCCTGTAGGTTTAAATTTACCTCTAATTAAATCCATAATAATTTCATTATCTGAATTAAAGTCAGCTATAACGGCCTTAGCAGTTTTAGAGATTTCTTTAATTATAGCAGGCCGTTCAAGATTTATTATTATTATAGTAGGTTTTGACTTAATCAAAGGAATTAACTCAGAAAGTTTTTCAGAAGAAAAATCAAGAGGACCACCACCAAAAAGTTTTTCCATAACATATTTTGCTTTAAATCTTCCTTTCGGACTTTTTAGTTTCATAATAATAAGTTCAGAATTTTCAATACTTTCTTGATTAATTTTTTTCATAAAATTATTTTCAAAGCCATAATAATGAATCTTTTTTTTATTCTTTATTGGAAGAAATTTTTGTTCATTTTTTAAAAGAATTAAAGACTTTTTTTGAGCTTCAATTCCTTTTTCAATATTTTGGGGATTACTAAAAACCTTTAAATTTTCTTCATCTATATATGGATTGTCAAAAAGACCCAGATTAAATTTTTGTCTTAATATTCTTCTAAGAGATTGGTCTATCCTATCTTCTGATATTTTACCATCTTTAATTAATTCATACAATTCAATTGAAAGAGTTTCTCCTCCAAACATATCTATTCCAGCCGAAAGCTTTTTTACTATTCTTTCTTTAATACTGAGATTTTCTACTCCAAATGCACTTGCTGGTTTAAAAATGATTCCAAAAGGAAGTTTTATATCAGTTATTGTTTTCCAATCTGTACAGATAATTCCATCAAACTTATAACGCTCTCTTAAAAGCCCTGAAATTATTTCTTTGTTATAAGAACCTCCAACATCTTCACTGGTTATTCCCAAAGGAAGGCTGTAATAAGGCATTACAGATGAAACGCCAGCATCAAAAGCTGCCTTAAAAGGGATTAAATGATATTCAAAATTTCCTCCTTTATAGGATTGTAGACCAGGAGGAAAGTGAGTATCTTTTCCATCATCTACAGGTCCCGACCCAGGAAAATGTTTAACCATTGAGGCAACGGAATTAACACCTAATGAGTCTCCTTGGAGACCTTTTATATATGCTGAAGTTAGTTTAGCATTTAAATGAGCATCTTCACCAAAAGTTCCATTTACTCTTATCCATCTTGGTTCAGTTGACACATCTGCCATAGGTCCCAGGGCTAATTTAATTCCTATAGCACTATATTCTTGTCTAACAATATTTGCATGTTCTCTAACGATGGAACTGTCACCAATAGCCCCTAAACCAAGAGCAGAAGGCCATTTTGAAAAAAAAGATGTATTAGACGATACAGGACTTTTTGAAACACCATGCCTAGGGTCTGAAGCAATAGTAATTGGAATACCTAATCGAGATCTTTCACCAATCTTTTGAATATTATTATACCATTTAAGCATATTTTCTTTTTTGTGAGTTGCCATTATATTAAAATGATTCATTTTAAGATTTACTAACATTTTTGAACTAGATGGAAATAAAAAAGAAAAAATATTTGAAAATGTTGGACTTTCAGAAAGACTTCCGTCCTCATTTATTCCAATAACAGTTATAAACATTGAACCCGCTTTTTCTTCAATTGACATTTGTGAAATTAAATCTTCAACTCTTTCATCAATATTTTTCGAGGTATCTTCATAAACATCAAGTTTTCCATTTTTGTTTAAGTCTCTAAAAGACTTATCATCTAAATTAATTAATGGTGCTTCAGGTCCTAATTTTGAAATATTCTTAGAAGATTCTATATTCCATTTTATTTGAAAAATAATGTATATAATTACTAATAAGGAAATTAAACTTATTAGTCCAATAGAAATAACCTTTATAGTTTTTCTCATTTTAAGGATTTATAAACTATTCTTCTAAACTCTTTTTGAACATCAATATTTGAAACACCTTGTCTAGATCTGGACATAAATAAACCATAAAGATTTTTTTCAGGATCAATCCAGAAATGAGTATTATGGTATCCTGACCATCCGTAAATACCTTTTGAAGAATTGGTGCCGTCTATTTCAGGGTTTTCTAATACAAAAAGTGAAAAACCAAAATAAAAACCTAATTTTCTAATATCAGCATATTCTTCAAAGGGATATGAATCTGAATATTTTTTTGTCATCAAATCGATACTTTTTTGAGATATAATTCTTTTACCATTAAAGACACCTCCATTAAGAAGCATTCTGCAAAAATTAGAATAATCACTCATAGTGGAAACAAGACCTTCTCCTCCAAAATAAGCGTTGTTTTCTTTTTTATAAGTTAGCTCATTTAATTCATAAGTAAACCCTTTTAATTCTCCTGTATTAATAAACAAAGGTTGAAATCTTGATTTATCATTTTCAGTTAAATAGAATTTAGTTTCAGTCATTTTTAAAGGATCAAAAATTTCATCTTTTAAAAAATCATAAAATGATTTTTTAGATACAATTTCAACAACCCTGCCTAACAATGCTTGATTTAATCCATAATAATATTTTTCTCCTGGCTCAAATTCTAATTCTACTTTAGATAGATCTTTGGCAAAATCTTCAAGATTATTATAAGTAAGTGTATTGGTAAATCCATATCCATATCCTTGGTCACTATAGTATCCAAAACCAGACCTGTGAGTTAATAGATGAATAATTTTAATTTCATTTTTACAAGGGTATTTTCCTTTTTCTCCTTTACAAGTCATGTTTTTAAACTCAGGGATATATTTTGATAAATTATCATTAATACTAATCATTCCTTTTTCTCTGAGGATCATCATTGCTACAATAGTTATGGGCTTTGACATAGACCATATTGGGAAAATAGTTTCTAAATTTGGTTTATAACTTTGGTTGCTAATATTTTTATCTCCTTTTTTTCCAGAATTTTCAATATTATAAAAAAGAGTTTTACCATCTTTATATATCATAGCAGTATTACTACCCGTAATTTCATCTTCAATAATTTGTTTTTGAAATTTTTTAATTTCATTAAATTGAGAATGACTTTTATTAAGAATAAAAAGTAATAGAACAAAAAAGTATTGATTTTTCATTTTAATTTATTTTAAATGTAAGAAAAAATAAAACCTTATTTATTTTGAGATTTTTATTATTTCAGGATAATGGTATATTTTAAATCCAGGGTTAAATGATTTTGAAACATTAACCATTGATTTTGCAACAAGATTTGCTTTTATTGGTTTATAGTTTTCTGGCATTAAAAATGAAAAAAAAGGCATAATTATTTGAGCAATTTTTTCTCCTAATCTTTTTTCTTTTCTTTTACCTAGTAAAAGAGAAGGACGAAAAATAGAAGTAGATTTCAAATTTAGATCTAAAACAGATTTTTCTATTTCACCTTTAAGTTTAAGATAAAAACTATTACTATTTGAATTAGCTCCAGAGGAAGATACAAACAAAAAGTTTTCAACTTTATTTTCCTTACAAGCCCTAGCTATATTATATATAATGTCAAAGTCTATTTTACGATATTCTTTATTATCTCCATTTACTTTAGATTGAGTTGTTCCAATAGCTGCAAAAACTATTTTACTATTTTGAACTGATTTTGATAAAGATTTATAATCTGAAAAATCAATGGTTTTATGAATTATTTTTTTATGATTTAATGAAAAAGATTTTCTTGAAATCACTTTTATCTTTTTATAATCAGAATCATTAACAAGTAATTTTAGTAATAATCCTCCTATTAGTCCAGTTGATCCAAAAAGTGTAATTTCTTCAAATTCCATAAATTGAATTAATCTACAGAAAGGTTTTTTAAAATATTCATCGCTTTATCTTTGTCATTGATATTAACAAAAATATGGTCATGATAATATCCTGAAATAACATTACAACTTATTCCATTATTACTAAGGGCATTTGAAAAAGTTGCAGTTAGACCAACATATTCAAGTGAAGAATAAACCCTTAAGGTAATCCATGCTGCAATAAAGGAATAAGAAAGTCTTAAATTTATTGCCTCTTTTTTTGAAAGAATTATACTTACCCCTTCCTTTTCTTTAAAAGAGCCAATGATTTTATTAAATTAAACTCTGCTACA
>CAYUZY010000080.1:0-3165 GCA_964448645.1 uncultured Flavobacteriaceae bacterium | reverse complement strand
ATTTTTATTAATTTTATTTTTTTCATTTTATTTCCCCCACAAAACCCCAACCTCCCCATAATTTATTTAGGATTCAATTTTTTTAAAATGGTTTGTTCTTTTTTTTTTCTATCCATTTATTATAGCCATGAATCCCAGGGAATTCTTGTTAATAAAAACAATAATCCAAGACCATAAAATAATGCAATACGTAAAAACTTTTTGGAAGAATCTGATTGTCTTTTATGCATAGACCATCCCATAGTAATTAATATAACAGCAATAATATTTATTAATGGATGCTCAATAAGATATAGTCTACTTTCAGCATTTTTCATAATCCCCATTCCTAGTTGAGAAAATTGATCAAACCAAGGTGAAATAAAATATAGTATAAACCCTATTAATAATTGAATATGAGAAAAAACAAGTCCAAGTAGACTTATTCTTAGATCTTTTGAACTAAATAGCCTTCCAGAAAATCGGCCAATTAAAGAATTAATTACAATTCCTATTAAAAGAATTAGAACTAAAAAAGCCCAATATGAATGAACAGTTTTTAAAATAGCATACATAAGTTATTTTTTAATAAACAGAAGTTTGTAATTTTATTTTCCTCTACCAGTTTTTCTTACAGCAACAGATTTTCTTTTTGATTTATTTGAAATAATTTTTTTATTTCGATCTTCTTTAGAATTAGTTAATTTACTATTGCCAAAATATTTACTACTCATTTTTCTGCGTTTATTGTAAAGTTAATTTAAATTAATTCTATTCCAAAATCATTTTTTCAGGATTCCAATTTACAGAACTTTTTTCAAAATAACTTTTATTTGCTAAAAGTGCAGCTCCTGCAGCTCTTAAACCAAAAGAGGGATCTTGAATAATTTTCCCTTTTCCTCTTATTGCTTGAAAAAAATTATAAAAATGATCATAATGACCTCCTTTATAATCTTTAGGAACTTCATAAAGAGATTCGCCAGTATTTAGAGGAAGGTCTTTTTTTTCAGCATTTTTATCATTATAGCTTTTGGCTATTTTTTTTTGAATTTTTTCTGTAAAAGTATTCATGGAATAACTACTTGGAATTATTCCTTTTTTTGGGCGTATAAGTTTACAGGAATTAGAACTTACTTCCATAGAACCTTCAGTACCTATAAGATTAAAACCCCATGCACCTCCTGATCCTGCAATGAAATTTACCCTCATAGAAGCATTAAATGCTTTATGAGTTTTTGTTTCAGGGTAATCATATAGACAAAGATTTATATCAGGAACATCACGTCCGTCTTTCCAATATCGAAGACCCCCGGTAGAAAGAGCTCTTATTGGACCATTAGAACTTGTGATATAATTTAAACTTGAAAATGCATGTACAAACATATCTCCAGCAACTCCTGTTCCATAATCTTGATAATTTCTCCATCGGAAAAAGCGTTTTGGATCATAAGGAACTTTAGGAGCATCTCCAATAAAAAAATCAAAATCAATTGTATCTGGATTTGCATCAGGGGGGATTGGATATTGCCAAGCACCTTCAGCAGAGTATCGGTCATTGTACATATCCAACAATACAAGTTCTCCAATGGCTCCGTCTTCATATAATTCCTTTGCTTTTTGATTTCCTAGAGAAGACATGCTTTGACTTCCAATTTGACAAACACTTTTTGTTTTATTGAAGACTTTTATTATCTCGTGACCTTCTGTAAAATTTTGAACCATGGGCTTTTCACAATAAACTGCTTTGCCAGATTTCATAGCTTCAATTGTGATTTTTTTATGCCAGTGATCAGGTGTAGCAATAATTACGGCATCAACATCCATTCTGTCTAATATTATTCTGTAATCACGATTAACAAAAAGTTCTTTACCCCAAAGCTCTTTGGCTCTTTCTAATCTTCCTTTGTATAGGTCACAAACTGCAACTAATTTTACACCTGCTACTTCTAGAGCCACATTTGTATCAATTATACCCTGAATTCCACATCCTATTAGTGCTAAGTTGATTTGATTGTTTGGCGAAAAATCTTCAAATTCATATGATCTATCAATTGTTAATTTTTGTTTATAATTATCGGAGATCAAAAAAGGAAAAGAAGGAATAATTGAAGAACTTAATGTTAATTTTTTAAGAAATGATCTCCTTGTTTTATTTTTTTTCATAAACTGAAAAATTAATTAATATTAAATATAACTTTAAGCTAAAGTTAATCAAATTTATGGCACTTATTTGGCAACATTAACTTTAAGTTTTTTTTGTACATTTAGTTTATCAACAGAATTATTGCCATTACAATCATAATTATATTTTCTATAAAAGTAGCTTCTGTCATAGGTAACTTTAGGGCAGTTCCTAAACAAGCACATCGTATTAATTTTTTATCTAATAATGTTTTTGTTACTCCAATAGTGGTTATTCCTAAAAAAACAAGTGTACTAATTAAAGCTATGTTTACTTCAAAACGCATCAAGAACATTAATCCTAATGAAGTTTCTATAAAAGGGTAAATCCATCCATATATGGGAATTCGTTTCGCTAAAGGGTCATACATTCTAAAAGATTCTGGAAAACCTTTTAAATCTAACATTTTAAAGAAGCTAAACACAATATAGAATAAGCCCATAAAGTCTAACATAGCTTCATTCCAACTCCAATTTTTGTAATGTAATAACACAATTGTAACTGTGATATAAAACAAAATAAGCAACAAAGGTTTTAGTTGTTGAAGTTTGGTCTTTTTTTCTTCAATTTCAAAACTTGAATGTTGGTTAGAATCGAAAATAGCAGCATCCTCTTTTATTGAAATCGTATATTTTGAAGGCAATGTTTTTTGTAGTACTTCTAATTCAATATGATTATTCATAGTAATTATTGCTTCTTCCTTTTCAAGATCGACTTCAATGTTTATTATTTGATTTAAATCATTTAAATTCTTTTCAACAGATGTTTTGCAACTAACACAAGTCATTCCGGATATTTTATAGGAGTGTTTCATTTCTCTCTATGATTTATAAACTTTCTCTTAAATTACTAACATAATAAATTTTTTTCATTATAAATTTAAAACAACTTTTTTGGCACTTATTTGGCAAAACTAACTTTAAGGGGGGGTTTTTGTACATTTAGTTTTAAATACAAACAAAATGAAGGTGGATAAAAATAAACTGGCAAAGGTTTTGGGGTTT
>CAYUZY010000079.1:0-9535 GCA_964448645.1 uncultured Flavobacteriaceae bacterium | reverse complement strand
AGTATAGCCTCCTGTACTACTTGAAGTTGCAGTCAGGGTAAAATCAGGATCTCCGAAGGTCACTGTAACATCTTCAGCTTCTATAATTGGATTGCCCTTAAGCACAGTAATAGTAAAGGTAGTAGTAGCTTGGTTATAGTTAGCATCTGCAGCCTGGGTTACTGAAACAATCGTCGTTCCAACTCCAAGAATAGATACATTACTACCGATAATATTTACAATTCCACCAGTCAGTGCTTCAAAAGTATAGCCTCCTGTACTATCAGAAGTTGCGGTCAGAGTAAAATCATCTTCCCCATAGAACTTTGTAACATTTGAAATAGTTATTGTTGCAACCTTAATAATTTCAAAGGTTATACTGTCAACTGAAGTTTCACCTCCATCTAATATCCCTAATGAAGGGTTATATATTTCACCTCGAATTATAGCTGTCCCTGAAACGGTAAAAATATATTCACCATCTGAAATAGCGTCTGCACTTATAGGAAAAGTCCACTTTTTTTGGTCTCCCGTTGGAGTTAAATTTTGAAATGCTCCCCCATTAAGACTGTATTGAGGAGTATTATTCATATTTTGATTAAAAGTTACACTTATGGTAGAACTTTCGCCAGCATATAATTTATTATCTGCATCTGAATGGTTAAGTATTACCCTTGGGCTACAAGGTTCACCCCAATTTGGATCATGATCATCAATTGAAGCATTAGGGGTATTAGTATTAAAATTAGAAGGTTCACTACCAATATTATCAACACACCAAGAGGAGAGATCTTGGCTAAAAGACTGGGGTCCGCCATTACTAATCCAAAACATATTTCCCATATTAGTCACATTCGAAACATCCCACTCTCCTATATCTTGATTAAAGCTGTTTGTGTTTCTAAACATATATTCCATAGTTGTAACACTTGAAGTATTCCATCCTCCAATATCTTGATTAAAAGCACTTGCACCATTAAACATCTGATCCATAGTAGTTATTTTTGAAACATCCCAAGTGCTTACATTAAATTTACCGTTAAATGAACTAGCTCCTAAAAACATCTCTTTCATTCCGTTACCAGTGACAGATGAAGTATCCCAATTTAAATCTTGATTAAAATCAGATGCTTGCCTAAACATCCCAAACATATCAGTAACTTTCGAAACATCCCAATCTCCTATATCTTGATTAAAGGACTCTGCCTCTTTAAACATAGCACGCATCTCTTCAACATTCGAAACATCCCACCCTCCTATATCTTGATTAAAATCTTCTGCATCTTTAAACATACCAACCATAAGAGTTACACTCGAAGTACTCCATCCGCCAATATCTTGATTAAAACGTCTTGCACTTTTGAACATATCATACATAGTAGTAACATTTGAAGTAGTCCAACTTCCTATATCTTGATTAAAAACAAGAGCTCTTTCAAACATGCTGTCCATAGTTGTAATTGAAGCAGTATTCCAAGAACTTATGTTCCCATTAAATACCTTGGCATCTTGAAACATAAAAGACATATTTGTAACTTTAGATGTATCCCAAGAATTTAAATTTTGATTAAAATCTTCTGCATTATCAAACATTTGTCTCATATCAGTTACGTTTGAAACAGTCCAACTTCCTATATTTTGATTAAAATTACTTGCATTTTCAAACATTTGTCTCATAGTAGTAACACTTGAAGTATCCCATGGGCTAATATCTTGATTAAAAACAGAGGCATCTTTAAACATTTCTTTCATATCAGTTACGTTTGAAACAGTCCAACTTCCTATATTTTGATTAAAAGTAGTTGCGTTTTTAAACATCTCAGTCATTAAAGTAACACTTGAAGTATTCCAACTACTTATATTTCGATTAAAAACGGTTGCATTTCTAAACGTTCCTATCATACTCGTAACTTTAGAAGTATCCCAGTTTAAAGGTTGACCATTATTATCAAAAGCAGAAGCCCCATAAAACATTCTATACATATTTCTGTTTTTTGAAGTATTCCAACTTCCTATATCTTGATTAAATGGTGTCTCAGAGAACATATAAGCCATACTTGTAACATTAACTGTATTCCAACCGCCTATATCTTGATTAAAATTAGATGCACCCCTAAACATGCTCCCCATATATTGAACTTTTGAAACAGTCCAACTTCCTATATTTTGATTAAAAGCAGTTGCGTTTTTAAACATTGTATTCATTCTAATAACATTTGAAGTATCCCAACTTGAAATATCTTGATTAAAAGCAGTTGCGTCTTCGAATAAACCCTCCATATTAGTTACGTTTGAAACAGTCCAAGCGCCTATATTTTGATTAAAGGACTCCGCGTTTTTAAACATTCTTTGCATAGTAGTAACACTTGCAGTATCCCATGAGCTAATATCTTGATTAAAAGTAGTTGCATCTTTGAATAAATCCGTCATGTTATCAACCAAGGAGGTGCATACACAATCCCAATCACCATCAGCTTTTGATTTAGCCATTAAAGTAGTACTAGTTAATGCTGTATAAGTCTTTCCGGCTACAACTCCAGTAGCATTAGGAGCTGCTGTTGGGCATTCTATGGTTACTCCATTTCCAGCTAAAGAAAATTGCCCAAAGGAAACCACTCCGCAAAGCAGAAATATTATCAGCAGTAATATGTTTTTACTCTTACTCATCTTCTTCCTTTTCTGAGTTATCATCCTCTGGCTTAGCTTTATTACCCAAATTTATTTTTATCATAATCTCATGGGCTGGATCTTTGCTTACATCACTAAGCATACTACTTGTAAATTCATATCCATACCCCCACTCAAATCCCCATTTAGTTTTAGACATTATAAAAAGGGCCATATTATTATTGCTTGAATAACCTGCTCCAATTGAAATTTTTTCCTTAAATGATAAACCCACAGTACCACTAAAAAGATTTGGGCTATTAGGAATTGATCTATAAACAATTACAGGGTTCAAACTAAAATCATTTAACTTGATGCTTCCCCCTGCTGAAAAATGAAGATAAGAATAATCACTAGCCGTAGTTTCCCAATTTTTATTGTCTTCAAACCTCTTATTGTTAAACAAACTCGGAATACCTATTCCTAAAAAATAATTAGGGGTTTTATAATGCATTCCAACTCCTATTATGGGAGTGAAATAACTTTTTACAAGGGATAGTGCAGGGTTATAATCATTATATATACGTAAACGTTCTATCTTATTAACATCAATGTTGTTGTAAAACCCTCCTGCTTTAAGACCTAAATATAAAAAGCGATTCTCTGCCAATTGCAGCTGATAATTATAATCAACAGTAAAAAAAGTTTTCTTCTCTACAAAAACTACATCGTTTTGAGCCATAAATCCTAAATGAACATTTTTTTTCTGTGGCATGTGATAGATAAGAGAGTTTGTCCTTGGAGCTCCTTCTATATTCTTCCATTGACTTCTAGTGTTAAATGATACAACAGAGCCGTCAACACCAGTATAAGCAGGGTTATATATACTAAAAGTAGTTGAGTTAAATAAAAGACTTGATTCTTGTGAAAATAAATTTGAAAACGAAAGATTTACTATAATAATTAAAGAAAATCTAAAATAAAACTTTTTTTTTATCATTTATAAAAGCTAAAATCAAATATAAAAATAATAGTTGTTGAACTTTATAGTAATTTCAACCTTTGAAATACAAAAGATTTATTTGTATATAATCTATCTAAAATTTTACACATCTATACATTCCTGAAACTAATTATGATAATTAACTTACTTTTTTAGCATTGGGAAAAAATTCCTTAAATCTTTTTCAGTTGGTTGCATTCCATATTCAGCTACTTCAAATGATTCAATATACTTAACTTTATAAGCAAAATCTTTTCCATACCATTTAACTAGAGAGGCCCTTTTTTTAGAATCTATATCACTAGATCTATTTTTCACTCTTTTAGAAAGCCATTCGCGTCGCTCATTATTTGAAGTTGGTATTTTTGCTACACTATCATCTCCACCGTTAGTCCAAGGGAGCCATTCATAAACCTGTGAAGTATGTGCATGAAGACCATCAGTTTTTAATTCAATAGTTTTATCAATAGCAACTACAATATCAGGTTGATGTGGATAAGGTTTTTTAAATCGATCTTGCATGTAAAGAAAAAGTGGATTTTTTGATAAAGGAGGAGTGTCTGGACAAACATTTGGTACAATAACCATATATGACGCATCAATAACAACCTTCCCTGCATTTCTATGATCTGGGTGATAGTCATTTGGCCTTAGGCCTAAAACTATATCTGCATTCCATTTTCTAATTGCTCTAATTACTTGATGTCTAACTTGTAAAGATGGTAATAACTCACCATCATGATTGTCTAAGGTTTGGTACTCTTCAATTCCTAAAGCTTTTCCAGCATTTTTAGCCTCTTTTCTTCTTCTATTCCCTAAAGCTCCTCCTCCTTCAGACTGATGACCTGCATCACCACTAGTGAGAGATAAAAATTTTACATTATGACCCATTTTAGCAAACAAAGCAGCAGTTCCTCCGAATTTACTATCTATATCATCAGGATGTGCTCCAATAGCAATAATATTCAACTTTTTTTCTTGACTTTGAATACTTTGAATTAAAGAAAAAACCAAAAAAAAGATAATTATATTTTTCATAAGATTTTATTTTAAATGCAAAGTTCAAAATTTATAAAAATTATTAAACTAAGCATATAATTTTCTTTAAAATTTAACTAATATTATTTATATTTTTTAAGAATCAAATAAAAAAATTCATATTTAAATAATGAATTTAAAAAAAATAGGGTTTTTTTTAGGGCCAATACTATTTGTCTTAACTCGTTATACTCTAAATTCTGAAGGACTTACTGATCAAGGAAATGCTATTTTAGCATCTACATTGTGGGTTGCTGTATGGTGGATTACAGAGGCAATTCCTATTGCGGCCACTTCATTGATGCCCATAATTCTTTTTCCGCTATCAGGTGGTTTATCTTTATCAGAAACCACATCCTCTTTTGGTCACCGATTTATATTTCTTTATTTAGGGGGATTTATTTTAGCTCTTGCAATTGAAAAGTGGAATTTAAACAAACGTATTGCATTAAATATTATTAGCCTAATTGGCGCTAATGTTCAAAAAGTAATTTTAGGCTTTATGATAGCTACAGCTTTTCTATCCATGTGGATTTCAAACACAGCAACAGCTGTTATGATGCTACCTATTGGAATTGCCATTATAAAACAAATGAAAGATCTAAAAAATACTCCTGAAAATGAAAACTTAATTTTCGGCAAAGCTTTAATGCTGTCCATTGCATTTAGTGCATCTATAGGTGGAGTAGCCACTCTAATTGGAACTCCTCCAAATATTATTTTTGCAGGAATTATTCAAGAATTATACAATATTGAGATTAGTTTTTTAAAATGGTTCATGTTTGGACTTCCTTTATCAATAATACTTCTTTTTATAGCTTGGATTTATTTAACAAATTTAGCATTCAAATTTAAACAAGATGAATTTATTGAAGGAAAAAAAGAAATCAATAGACAACTAAAAGGCTTAGGGTCAATAAGTTATGAGGAAAAAATAGTTTTAGCTGTTTTTATTCTTACAGGTTTAGCTTGGATCACAAGAACATTTTTACTTAATAGATTTTTACCTAACCTAGATGATTCTATTATAGCTCTTATTGCTGGGATATCATTATTTATATTCCAAGCAAAGAACAGATCGGGCAATAAAGAAAAAATTATGAATTGGCAAGATGCTGTTAAGTTACCATGGGGAATTTTATTACTTTTTGGTGGAGGTTTAGCTATTGCTCAAGGTTTTCAATCTAGTGGTTTAGCTAATTGGATTGCTCAAAACATGGTTCAATTAGAAGGGTTTTCAGTTTTTCTTATTCTACTGGTCGTAATAACTGCTGTAAATTTCTTGACAGAGATTACCTCTAACTTAGCTACAACAGCTATGTTATTACCAATATTAGCACCAACAGCAGTTATACTAGGAGTACATCCATATATACTTATGGTAGGTGCAACAATTGCTGCTTCATGTGCTTTTATGCTCCCTGTTGCTACTCCTCCTAATGCCGTTGTTTTTGGATCCAATTATTTAAAAATGTCTGATATGGTAAGAGTAGGTGTGCTAATGAATTTTATCTCAATAATTGTTATATTGTTAATGGTATATTTTGTCCTTCCTATGCTTTGGAACTTTGACGTATTTAAAAATCCTTTTTAGCATATTATAAACCAAACCTTTAATAACTATCATTTTTAAATTGTTTGAACTAATATTTTAATAACTCCTGCTTTTATCTAATACATTTTGCACAAGTTGTATATAATTTTAAAAGAATTTTAATTAAATTGAATTCTATGATAGAAGACTATTATATTTCTATTTTATTCATTGTTTGGTTTTGGTTTATTGCTTTCATTTTTTTGTTCTATTATATAAAAGAAAAAGACAAATACAATAAAAACGATCAACGTGTTTATGGATGGTTTATTCGCATATTAATTATCATTGGTATTATTGGCTTTATCTTTAACTTACCTTAAAATGATAACCCTAAAAAATTATTGACAAAAAATCTTAATTTTTTTTAAACAAACCTCATACAATAAGTTCATTTATTAAGGTAGTTATAAAACTTAATATAAATTATTGATAATTTAATAAATCGGAAAAATAACAGTTTTATTATCAACGAAATCATTTAATTTATTATTATTTTTGCATTAAATATAACAAATAGGTTGTTTTATTAAAATTCTTCTAAAAAAACTAAAAATGAAAGCAGATCAACAATTAAATTTAAGAGAACATTACGCAGAATTAAGAAGAAAAAGACCTTTTAAAAATTCCATGAGAGTCATTTGGAAGTCCAAAAGCAAATTAGTTGCTTAAACAAAGGTTTTTATACTAATACTTTTAAGATGATAAGGCTATGGACAAACCTCTTATTTCTGCAAGTGATTTTAGCCTTCCAATAGCTGAATAACCAGGATTATTTTTTTTATATATATCATCTAAAATTTGAAGACCGTGATCTGGCCTCATATCAATCTCATAATCTTTAATTCCATTATTTAATCTTTTATTTTCTTCATTAAGTATAATCTTTATTATTGAAATCATATCAATATCACCTTCTAAAAAACTTGATTCAAAAAAGAGGGGCATCGCTACTATGAAAAAGACTATTCTATCTTTTTTAATATTTCTAAGATGAATAAAATTAACTCTTTCCGAAAAATCATTAAAAATATTGATTAAATCATTATCTGTTCTTGCTCCTAAAGATCCAGTACAATAAGTCAAACCATTATAAATAGAAGGAAAAGAATTTAAAATAAAAACTAAATCATCATATTTACTAACGATTCTTGGCAGGCCAAAAATTGAAAAAGGAGGATCGTCAGGATGTATACAAAGCTTAATTCCATATTTATCACATACAGGAATAATATGAGACAGAAATTTAATAAGATTTGACCTCAATACATCAGAAGTAATAACATCATATTCGCTAATTCTTTTTGAAAATTCAGACAAATCATATCTTTCTTCTGAGCCAGGTAAACCAGAAATAATACTTTTTGTTAAATTTTCAACCTGAGAACTATCAAGATTTTTATAATATAATTTAGCATCATCTATTTCTTTTTTCGATAAGTCTTCTTTAGCTTTTTTTCTTTTAACAATAAAAAGATCAAAAGCATTTATTGCTTCTTTGTTAAACTCCATTGTTTTAGAGCCATCATCAAGTTTTTTTTCTATTGATGTCCTTGTCCAATCAAGAACGGGCATGAAATTATAACATACGGTTTTAATACCACAACTAGAAAGGTTTTTCAATGATTTTATATAATTATTTATATAAGACAAACATGATCCCGAATCTTTTTTTATGTCTTCATGAACAGGAAGAGATTCTACAACTGACCATTTTAAACCTTTCTGTTCAATTATTTTTTTTCTTTTCTCTATTTCTTCAACTGTCCATACATCTCCATTTGAAACATGATGCAATGCTGTAACAACATTAATTGCGCCAGCTTGTTTTATATATTTAAGTTTTACTGAATCATTTGGCCCAAACCATCTAAAAGACTGTTTCATTTTTTTAAAAAGTAATAAACCAGAGCTAATATTATTGTAATAGTAAAAATAATTACAAGACGTATGAAAAATTTTGAAGATTTTTCTTTAAACTTTCTCTTTAAAAAATCTTCAGGATTCCTCTCCATTATATTTTTAGCAATTATGAGTTTTAAGATATCATATCTTTGGGCACCCTTTTGTTCATAATATAGAACCATAATGGGGGAAAAATTGCCAATAACATCGAAGTTGGATAGCCAAAAGGCAATTGAGGACTTTCATTTATATTTTCTAAAATTTGATATTTTTTAGAAGATTTATAATGATGATCACTATGACGAGTAAGTTCATATAAGACTATTCTTCCAACTATATGGTTAGAATTCCAGGAATGGATTTTTTCTACTCTTTCATATCTGCCAGAAGGAAGTTTGTTTCTTTTTAAGCCATAATGTTCAATATAATTAATCGTTTCTAAAAACAAAAATGAGATTACTGCAATAGTGACACCATAAAAAACAGCTGATAATCCAAATAAATTAAATAAACCTAACAAATACAATAATTGAAGTATTATATAATAAAACATGTCATTTTTAATTGAAAAAAAATTTCTTTCTTCAATTTTCAATAATTTTAATTGAATAGACCAAGCATTAAAATATTGCTTTACTACAGATTGAACCCAAAAATGAAATAAAGATTGGTTATATTTTGCTGTAGCAGGATCTTCATCTGTGCCAACATTTTTATGATGTCCCAAATTATGTTCTAAGTAAAAATGCATATATAAACACGGCAAAAACAGAATCTTAGATAAAGTCCTGTCAAAAATATTTTTTCTATGACCCAGCTCATGACCAACATTTATAGCATTTGTAGCTAGTAAAATCCCCAATGAAAATAATAAACCAATAATTTCATAAGTTTCATAAGAAGTTATACTTAATTTATTTAAACCATATATAAGAAGAATAAAGACAATAGGTAAGTTTAAATAAAGCATTATATCAAATAATAAATTTTTTAATCTATTATCTTTTTCAAGATCCGAATACTTCCTATCAGTTTCATTTAATAATAATTCTAATAATGGAATTATAATAAAAGCATACCCTAAAGTAAAAAAGGAAAAATAACCTCCTAAATAAAAGGACACAAATGTTGATAACGGTATTGTATAAGCAAAAAGGTATTTTAAATCTCTCATACTAAACTTAATTCACAGATTGTAAAAATACAAATAATGAAATTAATTAAAATAAGTTTTTAATAATCAGTTAGTTATTTTTATATAAAGCGATTATAAACATAAATTATATAAACTATAATTTAATTTTTTTTCCATAAGAAGTTAATCTTGAAAATGAATTATTTTCGATTAATAACAACTCACCATATTGTCCGCTTTTAATATTAGAATCTACCCCTAAAATTTTATTATT
>CAYUZY010000078.1:0-9557 GCA_964448645.1 uncultured Flavobacteriaceae bacterium | reverse complement strand
TTGTCTGTTGCTGTATATAATCATTATAAGAGGATTACTCATATGGACTCAAATGATGATTTGGAAATTCAAAAGAGTAATTTGCTTCTAGTTGGAGAAACTGGGACTGGTAAAACACTTTTAGCTCAAACTATTTCAAGATTATTAAAAGTACCTTTAGCGATTGTTGATGCCACTGTTCTAACAGAAGCTGGTTATGTTGGAGAAGATGTTGAAAGTATTTTGACTAGACTTCTTCAAGCAGCTGATTATGATATAGAAAAAGCACAGTATGGGATCGTTTTTATAGATGAAATAGATAAAATAGCTAGAAAAAGTGACAATCCTTCAATAACTAGAGATGTTTCTGGTGAAGGTGTTCAGCAAGCTCTTTTAAAACTTCTTGAAGGAACTATAGTTAATGTTCCCCCTAAAGGAGGAAGAAAACATCCAGATCAAAAATTTATTGAATTAGATACATCAAATATTCTCTTTATAGCTGGTGGAGCTTTTAATGGAATTGAATCAAAAATAAATAAGCGTTTAAACCTTAAGTCAATAGGGTATAAAACTGAAATTCAGAAAACAAAAATTAATCAAAAAAACATATTACAACACATAACACCAAAAGATATTAGGTCTTTTGGATTAATTCCTGAAATTATTGGAAGACTTCCTGTTCTAACATATTTAAACCCATTAGATCATTTTGCTTTGAGAGAGATTTTAACTAAACCTAGAAATTCTTTAATAAAACAATATGAAAAATTGTTTGAAATGGATTCGATTGAACTTAAATTTACTTCTAAAGCTCTAGATTTTATTGTTAAAAAAGCAATGGAATATAAATTAGGAGCAAGAGGTCTTAGATCTTTATGTGAGTCTATACTTACAGATGCTATGTTTGAAAGTCCAGATTCAGATAAAACTAAATTAAGAATCACTTTAGCATATGTGGATCAAAAACTTTCTAAAATTGAATTCCCTAAATTAAAAGCGGTTTCTTAGTTATTCATGTTTTTTAATTCGTCCATTAAATCTCTTTGATTTGATAGTCTAGGTATTTTGTGTTGGCCTCCTAATTTATTCTTTTTTCTCAACCAATTATAAAAAAGTCCTTTTTTAGCAATATTTATTTTTGGAAAATCCAAAGTTAAATTTTTATACCTTTTTGCTTCATAATCAGAGTTTTGATTTTTTAATTCTTTATCAAGTAAAAAGTTGAATTTTTTAATATCCTTTGGATTGTTTTTGAATTCTATCATCCATTCATGAGCACCTTTTTCTTTATTTTTCATAAAAATTGGAGCTGCAGTATAATCTACAATTTCATAACCAGTTTTACTTAATACTTTAGATAATGCTTTTTCAGTATTATCAATTATTAATTCTTCACCAAAAGCGTTAATATGATGTTTAATTCTTCCGGAAACTTTTATTCTATAAGGAGAAATACTTGTGAATTGAATAGTATCTCCAATTTTATATCTCCATAATCCTGCATTTGTGGAAATTACAATTGCATAGTTTACAAAAAGTTTTATTTCTTCAAGACTAATAATTTTTTCTTCGTCATATTCATTTTCAGAATTTAAAGGAATAAATTCATAAAAAATCCCATAATCTAACATTAGTAAAAGTTCATCTGAATTATTCTGGTCTTGAATTCCAAAAAAGCCTTCAGAGGCATTATAAATTTCATAATATTTAAAATTTTTATCAGGAAATAATTTTTGATATTCACTTTTATAGGGTTTGAAATTTATGCCTCCATGGAAGTATACTTCAAGATTAGGCCAAATTTCTAGGATATTATTTTTTTTAGTTTTTTTAATTAAATTATTTAATAAAACAAGCATCCATGAAGGAACTCCGAAAAGACTAGTTACATTTTCGGGGATTGATTCTTTTATAATTGCTTTCATTTTAGTTTCCCATTCCGACATTAATGAAATTTTATGACTAGGGGTACTACTTAATTCAGCCCAGAAAGGAAGGTTGTCAATAATTATCGCAGAAAGGTCTCCAAAATAAGTATTGTTATCATTGTAAAGCTCACTACTTCCACCTAATCTTAGACTTTTTCCACTTAGTAATTGAGAGTCTTCATTATTATTAAAATAAATTGATAACATATCTTTACCTGCTTTATAATGACAATCTTCAAGAGATTCATTACTAACAGGAATAAATTTACTTTTTGAGTTAGTTGTCCCACTTGATTTTGCAAACCACTTAATTTGAGTTGGCCAAAATATATTTTGTTCACCTTTTCTAGACCTATCAATTAATTTTTCAATTTTATCATAGTCTACTATAGGAACTCTGTTTTTAAAAGATTTATAATTTTTAATTGAATTAAAGTCATAAAGTTTTCCTATTTCAGTCTCACTAGCATTTTTAAGTAAAGAGTCTAGTAGTTCTTTTTGAACTTCAATGGGGTATTTTATAAAAAGTTCCATTTGATGGATTCTTTTTTTTAAGAACCATGAAGCTATTGAATTAAATAATGGAACTGGCATTAGATTTTTTATATTTGAACATCTAAAATAAGTAAATTATAAATTGAAATTTTATGTATTCTGGAGTTTTAAGAAAAATGTTAACAGAGAACTTAAATCCAATAGGATACTATCTTAAATTAGAACAAGGTTATATAAACTTGAATCAATGTTTAGGTAAAAAATTATCCATTAAATGGATTAATTCGATTTGTTTAAATTGTAATGATGAAAAAGATATTTTTCGCCAAGGATTTTGCAAATCATGTTTTTTTGAAATTCCACAAACTGCTGATTGGGTAATGAAACCCGAATTAAGCCAAGCTCATCTTAATATAGAATATAGAGACCTGGAATATGAAAAAAAAATACAGTTACAATCTCATTATATATATTTTGCAGATACAAGTCATTTAAAGGTAGGAGTTACAAGGAAAAATCAAGTTCCATATAGATGGATTGATCAAGGAGCTAATCAAACAATAATTTTATTAGAGCTTCCAAACAGATACTTAGCAGGTATTGGTGAAGTTAAATTAAAAGAATTTTTTTCTGATAAAACAAATTGGAGAAAAATGTTAACAAATGAGAGTGATCCAGTAGATTTAAATGAAGCATATAAAAAAGGCATTCAAAATTTGCCTTTAGATTTAAAAAATTATATCAATCCAGAAAATCATGAAGTTATAAATTTAAAATATCCAGTAAATGTATATCCTAAAAAAGTTAGTTCTTTAAAATTAGAAAAAGGAATTACATATAAAGGAAAATTAACTGGTATAAAAGGGCAATATTTAATGTTTGAAGATCAATCGGTTTTTAATGTCAGATCAAATGAGGGTAAAGTAGTTGAAATATTAATTAGTTAAATTCTTTAGTAGAATTTTCAGTTAACTTATTAAGTTTTTTTAGCTCAAATCCTGTAAGTAATCTATATTTTCCAACATCTAAATCTAAATTAATATTCATTATTCTAACTCTTTTTAATTTTACTACTCGGTAATTTAGATATTCACACATTCTTCTTATTTGTCTATTTAAACCTTCAGTCAGAATTATTTTAAACTTGTTATTATCAATTTTTTTTACAAAACATTTTTTGGTCTTTCTTCCAAGAATTGGTATGCCATTTGACATTTTATTAATAAAATCATCTTTTATTGCTTTATTAAGCATAACTATATATTCTTTATCATGATTGTTTCTTGATCTAAGAATTTTATTTATTATATCTCCATCATTTGTTAGTAGAATTAATCCTTCACTTAATTTATCTAGCCTTCCAATTGGAAAAATTCTTTTTGGATAATTTATATAGTCAATAATATTATTTTTTTCAACTTTTGTATTGGTTGTACATACTATACCTTTTGGTTTATTAAATGCTATATAAATTTTTTTTTCACTTTTCTTTTCTATTTCAATTCCATCAATTTTAATTTTATCACTGGGAAAGACTTTAGTTCCCATAGAAATAACTTTACCATTAACAGAAATTTTTTTTGAATCAATTAATTTATCCGCTTCTCGTCTAGAACAGTATCCAATTTCACTTAAAAATTTATTAATCCTTACTTTTTTTTCAGGATTATTAATATTTAATTTCTTCATTTATTTTAAGATTAAATTTCTTCCTTAATAACCAAACAAAAAAATAAAGTATAGGTGTGTCAATTATTGCAATAAGTATTTTGAAAATAACTGCTGAAAGCACTAACCCCCAAAATAAATCCCAAGAAATTATATTGAAAGAACAGAGTAAACCAATTACTAAACTACTATCTATAAATTGAGAGGAAAAAGTTGAAAAATTGTTTCTTAACCAAAGTAATTTTCCTTTAGTTAGATTTTTCCAGAAATGAAAAATTTTAATATCTACGAATTGAGCACATAAATATGCTAACATAGAAGCAATTACTGCAAGAGGAGTCATTGAGAAAACTTCTTTAAAAACAGTGTCTTTTATTGGAGAATTTTCAATTGCAGGCATTGAGTCTGCAACCAACAAAAGTACTATTGAAAAAAAAGAAGCAAAAATTCCAGTTATAACAACTTGAATGGCTTTTTTTTTCCCATATATTTCTGATATTATATCTGTTATTAAAAATGTAATAGGATATGGCAATATTCCAACAGATAACTCAAAAAGTTTATTATCAAAAATTTCTATATCAAATGGATACCAATAAAAAAATTTTTGAAAAATTAAATTAGAAACTACAAGCGCTGTAATAAAAAGACCTGCTAGGTATAAATAAATTTTTCTTGCTAGCTTTTCTTTTTTTTTATCCATTTAATAAATATTTAATTCAAAAGGAAGTAAAGCTTGAATATTTTTACTTGATTGTATATTTCTTTTTTCAGTTATTGATTTTATAAAATCAGGAATTTTATTTTCTATATTATTTCCTTTTAAAGAAATTGAAAAATCTTGGATTAGACTTTCAAAAGAAGCTTTTCTTTTAGGGAATTCAATAATATTGAATTCTTTTATATCTGCTAATTTTGCAGCCTCTTCTATAGCTGCATTTAAATCTCCTAAGCTATCAATTAATCCAATATTTAATGCTTGTCTCCCAGACCAAACTCTACCTTGAGCAATTAATTCAACTTCATCTAGAGTCAAATTTCTTCCTTCTGAAACTTTTAATTTGAAGGATTCATAAACCTTTTTAATACTTTCTTTTGTAGATTTTATAAATCCAGGCTGAAGAGGTTTATATATGCTATAGCCCATTGAATTTTTGTGAGTAGAAACTTGTTCAGAGTTTAAGCCGATTTTTTTTGAAAAACCGCTAATATTAGGAAGACTTGCAAATACTCCAATAGATCCAGTAATTGAAAGTGGATCTGCATAAATTTTGTCTGCTCCACTAGCAATATAATATCCGCCTGAAGCAGCAACATTTCCCATTGATACTACTACTGGTTTTTTTGTTTTGGCTAATTTCAATGACCTAAGAATAATGTCAGAAGTTAATGCAACACCTCCTGGAGAATCAATTCTAACTACAATAGCTTTAATCCAGTCATCATTAGAAATCTTTTCAAAAGCATCAACAAAGATGCCTTGACCTATTATATTTTCACTTCCTTCTCCATATAAAATTGTTCCAGTTGCATATAAAACAGCTATTCTATCTTTTATTTTATTGTTGTAATTTTTTTGAGATGCAATTATTTTTTTTACACCTACTTTATTTAAATCTTTTTCATATTCAAATCCAATAGATTTTTTTATAATTGAATCCATTTGGTCCTGGTAAATTATTAAATCAATTAAATTTGAATTAAGAGCTTTTTGAGGAGTGTTGGCATCAAGATTTTCTGCAATTTGATTAATTTTTAATTTATTAACTTTTCTTGATTGACTTATTTCATCACTTATTGTTTCCCAGATTGATTCTATTAGTTCCTTTATTTGTTTTCGATTATTTGAGCTCATTTTATTTTCAAGATATGGTTCAACAGCACTTTTGTATTTCCCATGTCTAATGACCTCCATTTTTATTCCATATTTATCCTGAAAATCTTTATAGTATAAAACTTCCGATGAAAGCCCTTTAAACTCGACTGTTCCTTCAGGGTTAACGGCAATTGTGTCAGCAATCGATGCTAAATAATACCCTTTTTGAGTAAACACATCAGAGTAAGCATAAATAAATTTTCCACTCTTTTTGAAATCTTTAAGAGTTTCTCTAATTGTTCTAGTTTGGGCCCATCCAGTAAGAGGAAAATCACATTTTAACTCTATCCCTTTTATATTATCATTTTCCTTAGCAATATTTATGGATTCTATAATGTTGTTTAATCCAAGAATTTCTTCATCTAAACCTAAAAGGGACTCAAATTCTTGATATATAGAAGCTCTTTCATTAACAGGTTTATTTAAATCAAGTTTTAGTATACTACTTTCTTTAATAAAGCTAATTTGATTTTCAAGACTGGCAATAGAAGCTATTCCAGAAATAAAAATCAGAAAAAAAATAAATAATATTATAAAAGAAGTTAGGCTTCCAAGTAAAGCCGCTAAAAAGGATCGAGTAAAATTCATGTTCTAAATAATTTAATGCAAATATAGGGTTTTGTAGATTTGTTAATTAAATAATATAAATAGGAATGAAACATATTTGCTATTTATCTTTAGGAAGTAATATTGGAGATAGATTGAATTTTATTAGAAAAGCATTAGACTTGTTAAAAGATGAAAAATTGATAATTGATAAAATTTCTTCAGTATATGAATGTCAATCCTGGGGATTTATTGGTAGTGACTTTTTTAATAGTTGTGTAAAAATAAAAACCTTTTATAATCCTTTTCAACTATTGAAAAAAATACAAAAAATTGAAAAAAGACTTGGAAGAGTTGATGTTAAAAAAGAAAGTCTTTATAGCTCTAGAACTATTGATTTAGATATATTGTTTTTTGATAATTTAAATTTAAGTAAAAAAGAATTAATTATTCCTCACCCAAGAGTTGAACTAAGAAATTTCGTTTTATTCCCTTTAAGTGAAATTTCAAAAAATTTAGTTCATCCAATTTCTGGAAGAACTATAGAAGAAATAATGGACTTAAAAAAAGACAAATCATTAGTAGAAAAAACGAAACTTTGTGTTTATGATTTATAATATTTTTAATAAATATAAATATGTTTCCATTGAAGGAAATATAGGTGCAGGTAAAACTTCTCTTACGAAAATAATTTGTAAAAAATTTCAAATTAAGTGTTTGTTTGAGAATTATATTACTAACCCATATTTAAAAAGTTTTTATAAAAACCCTAGAAAGTATTCTTATGATGTTGAAACATATTTTTTGAATCAAAGAATTAAATCATTAAAAGACTCCCTAGAAAATAGTAATAAAGATGAAGCCGTTATATCTGATTATTCAATATTTAAATCTTTAATTTTTTCAAAACAGAATTTAAATTCTAGGGACTTTAATAAATATGTTTTAGAATATGATAAAGGATTATCATTAATCAAAAATCCAAATTTGATAATATATCTTGATGCTTCGCCAGCTTTTTTATTAGATAGAATCAAGAAAAGAGGTAGAGATTTTGAAAAAAATATTTCAGAAATTTATTTAAAGAATATAGAACAAGGATATAAAAGTTTTTTTATTAAAAAACAGACTATTAAAGTTCTATTTTATGATATTTCTGAAAAAGACTTTATTAATAATGATATTGATTTAAATCATTTATTAGAAACGGTTTATAATTTTTGAACTTTACTTAAAAAATCCCACATTACTATTCCAGATGCCACACTGATATTTAATGAATGTTTTGTTCCAAATTGAGGAATTTCAATTGATTTTTCTATAAGGTTAATAATTTCTTGAGAAACACCATTAATTTCATTTCCTAAAACAAAAGCATAATTTGTATTTGGTTTTGGGTAAAATTTTTCAAGAGAAGTTGAATTTGTTGTTTGTTCAATAGCATATATTTGAACATTATTTTTTTTAAGTTTATTTATTACATCCAAACAATTTTTTTGATATTCCCATTCTACACTTTCAGTTGAACCAAGAGCTGTTTTATGAATATCTTTATTTGGAGGTTTAGCAGTAATTCCACACAGGAAAATCTTTTCAATTAAAAAAGCATCAGCCGCTCTAAAAACAGATCCTATATTATTTAAACTTCTTATATTTTCAAGTATTATTGTAAGAGGAGTTTTTTTTGAAAGTTTAAACTCTTGATTTGTCTTTCTTATTAATTCACTATTTTTTAATTTGCGCATCACCAATAAAATCTTGGCTAATTTACAATCAATTAGGAGCATATGAAGGATATTTTTTCTTTTTTTATTTTAAATCATTTAAATCTCAAATATTAATTACATTAGTAAAAATCGATAATATTTTGGCAAAAAAAGTTGAAACTCCATTAATGAAACAGTATAATCAAATCAAGGCTAAGTACCCTGATGCATTATTGTTATTTCGAGTTGGAGATTTTTATGAAACCTTTGGTTTAGATGCTGTAAAAGCTGCTAATATTTTAGATATAATTCTTACTAAAAGAGGAGCTGGAAGTTCTAGTGAAATTGAATTAGCAGGATTTCCTCATCATTCATTAAATACTTATTTACCAAAATTAGTTAAATCTGGATGCAGGGTTGCTATTTGTGATCAATTAGAAGATCCAAAATTAACTAAGAAATTAGTTAAAAGAGGAGTTACTGAATTAATAACTCCAGGAGTTGCTTTAAATGACAATGTTCTTGAAACAAAAAAGAATAATTTTCTTTGTGCATTAATTTTAGGAAAAATAAATGGAATTTCATTTTTAGATATCTCTACAGGTCAATTTTTGTGTGCCCAGGGAGATAATGAAGAAATTCTTCAATTGATTCAAAGTTTTTCCCCAAGTGAGATTTTAGTTGCTAAGCCTCAAAAAAAAATTTTTAATGATTTTATAAGTTCTAATTACAATTCTTTTTTTTTAGAAGATTGGGCTTTTGAATATAGTACTTCGTATGAAAAGTTAATTAAACATTTTGAAACAAATAGTTTACAAGGTTTTGGAATTGAAAACATGCAAGAAGCAATAAGGTCTTCAGGAGCAATTCTTAATTATCTTTCAGATACTCATCATAATAAACTTGGACATATAACTGCAATTAATCCAATAATAAACGAATCCTATGTTTGGTTGGATAAATTCACAATAAGAAATCTTGAACTTTTTAGACCTAATCATTTTGAAGGTGTTTCCTTAATTGATGTGATTGATAAAACTCGAACGGCTATGGGTGGTAGATTACTAAAAAGATGGATGGCTTTTCCCTTAAACAAAAAAGTTGAAATTCAGAATCGTCAAGATTCTGTAAAAGCATTTATAAAAAATGAGAACTGTTTAGAAACTGTAAATAATATACTTGTTCAAATTGTTGATTTAGAAAGGGTAATGGCAAAAATAGCTACAGAGAAAATTACTCCAAGGTCATTGATTCAGCTTAATAAATCGTTGGATTTAATTAATCCTCTTAAAAAGGAGTTAGAATCAACAAAATTAAAACCATTACAATTAATAAGTGAAAGGCTTGTTAATTCAGATA
>CAYUZY010000077.1:0-9844 GCA_964448645.1 uncultured Flavobacteriaceae bacterium | reverse complement strand
AAAGGTGTAGGATTACATACAGGTGAAGAAGTTGTTTTAAGTTTTAAACCAGCTCCTGTTAATACAGGATTTGTTTTTGTTAGAACAGATATAAAACCTAATATCTCTATTCCTGCAGATGTTCAATATGTTGTTAATACAGACAGAGGGACTAATTTGGAGAAAGATGGAGCTAAAATTCAAACAAGTGAACATGTTCTTGCAGCACTTGTTGGAATGGGGGTTAACAATTGTTTTATTGAGATTAACAGCTCTGAACCACCAATAATGGATGGTTCATCAAAGTTTTTTGTTGAATCTATAAAAAAAGCCGGTTTAAAAAAACAAAACGAATATTTAGAAGAATATGTGGTAGAAAATGTTATAAACCATGTTGGTCAAAATGGAAGTGAAATTATTATAATTCCTTCTGAGAAATCTTCCATCTCAGTTTTAGTTGATTATAAAACAAAAGTGCTAGGTACTCAAAATGCCACATTAGAAGATATAAGTAATTTTGATAAGGAGATATCATCTTCTAGAACTTTTAGTTTTCTTCATGAATTAGAGACATTACTAGATAATGGTCTTATAAAAGGTGGAGATTTAAATAATGCAATTGTTTATGTTGATAAACCTATCTCAAAAACAAATATGGAGAAACTTAAGATTGCATTTAACAAAGATAATATATCCGTTAAGCCTAACGGAATACTTGACAACCTTACGCTTCACCATAATAATGAAGCTGCAAGACACAAGCTTCTTGATGTTATTGGAGATCTTGCTTTAATTGGTATGAAAATTAGAGGTAGAATTTTTGCTTATAAACCAGGACATAAAATAAATACCGACTTTTCAAAAAAAATATCTCTAATCATAAAGAATGAAAGAAAATTTCAAGCACCAAAAATCAATTTAAATAACAAGCCTTTGATGGATATAACTCAAATAATGAAAATAATACCGCATAGGCCTCCTTTTTTATTAGTTGATAAAATTTTTGAATTATCAGAAACGCATGTTGTAGGAATGAAAAACGTAACTATGAATGAACCTTTTTTTCAAGGACATTTTCCTGGTGCGCCAATCATGCCTGGCGTTCTTCAAATTGAAGCAATGACTCAAGCTGGAGGTGTTTTACTTTTAAGTACTGTTCCTGATCCTGATAATTATTTAACATTATTTATGAAAATTGATAATGCAAAATTTAAGCGACCTGTTTATCCGGGAGATACTCTTTTGTTTAAATTAGATTTAATCACTCCTATAAGGAGGGGAATATGTCATATGAAAGGCGTTATCTTTGTTAATGGAAACTTAGCAACTGAGGCTGAATTAATGGCACAGATAATTCATAGAAATAAAGTAGAATCAAAATGAATCAACCTTTAGCATATGTTCATCCTGGAGCTAAAATTGCGAAAAATGTTGTAATTGAACCATTTACAACGATTAATAACAATGTTGTTATTGGTGAAGGAACATGGGTAGGTTCCAATGTTATAATAATGGAAGGAGCTAGGATTGGAAGAAACTGTTCAATTTTTCCTGGATCAGTAATTTCTGCAATACCTCAAGATCTTAAGTTTAACGGAGAAGATTCACTTGTTATAATTAATGACAATACTACAATAAGAGAGTGTGTTACAATAAATAGAGGAACATCTGATAGAGGGGAGACAACTATTGGAAAAAATTGTTTAATAATGGCATATTGTCATGTAGCTCATGATTGTATTATAGGAGATAATTGCATCTTTTCAAATAATAGCACTCTTGCAGGGCATGTTACAATAGGAGATCATGCTATTTTAGCTGGTTTTGTAGCTGTCCATCAATTTTGTTCAATAGGAGATCATGCTTTTATAGCTGGAGGATCTTTAGTGAGAAAAGATATTCCCCCATATGTTAAGGCAGCTAGAGAACCTATTTCTTATGTAGGTATTAATTCAGTTGGTTTAAGAAGAAGAGGTTTTAAAGCAAGTAAAATTCAAGAAATTCAAAATGTTTATAGAATTTTATTTCAAAATAAATATAATAACTCTCAAGCTGTAGATATAATTGAAGCTGAATTGGCTGCAACTCCTGAAAGAGATGAAATTTTACAATTTATAAAAAACTCTCAAAGAGGAATAATGAAGGGTTACTTTCAAAAAAGCTAATTTATGGCATCAACATCTGATATTAGAAAAGGATTATGTATTAAGCATAGTAATGACATTTATAAAATAATTGAATTTTTGCATGTTAAACCAGGAAAAGGGCCTGCCTTTGTTAGAACTAAGTTAAAAAGTGTTACTACTGGTAAAGTAATAGATAATACTTTTCCCTCTGGACATAAAATTGAAGATATTAGAGTTGAAACTAACAAATATCAGTTTTTATATAATGATTCAGAAGAATATCATTTTATGAATACAGATGATTATAATCAAATTATAGTTAATAAAAAAAATATAGATTCGCCAAATTTTTTAAAAGAATCTGAAATGGTTACAATTTCAATAAATACTGAAGATGGAATGCCTTTATCAGTAGATATGCCTGCGAGTGTAATATTGGATGTAACTCATACTGAACCTGGAGTTAAAGGAAATACTGCAACTAATGCAACAAAACCAGCAACTTTAGAAACTGGGGCTAAAATTAATGTACCTTTATTCATTAATGAAGGAGATAAAATTAAAGTTGATCCAGAAAAAGGAAACTATATTGAACGTGTAAAGAATTAAATTTTAATAAAATGAGTGTCTTGGTAAATAAAAATTCTAAAATTATTGTACAAGGTTTTACTGGTAGTGAAGTAACTTTTCATTCTACTCAAATGATTGAATACGGAACAAATATTATAGGAGGAGTTACTCCTGGAAAAGGAGGGGAGACTCATTTAAATAAGCCTGTTTTTAACACTGTTTCTGAAGCTGTTCAAAAACATGGGGCTGATACGACAATAATTTTTGTGCCACCTGCTTTTGCTGCTGATGCAATTTTTGAGGCAATAGACGCTGGAATAAAAGTTATTATTACTATTACTGAAGGTATACCTATTAATGATATGACTAAAGTAAACAAATATTTACAAGGCAAAGATTGTGTTTTAGTTGGCCCAAATTGTCCTGGAGTTATTACGCCTGATGAAGCTAAAGTTGGAATTATGCCAGGTTTTGTTTTTAAGAAAGGCTCTGTTGGAATTGTTTCAAAATCTGGAACATTGACTTATGAAGCTTCTGATCAAGTCGTTAAGGAAGGGTTAGGTGTTTCAACTGCAATTGGTATTGGAGGAGATCCTATAATTGGAACAACGACAAAAGATGCTATTGAGCTTTTCATGAATGATGATGAAACAAATTGTATAGTAATGATAGGTGAAATTGGAGGTCAATTAGAAGCTGAGGCCGCTAGATGGGTTAAAGAAAATGGTAATAAAAAACCTGTTGTTGGCTTTATAGCAGGAGAAACTGCTCCAAAAGGAAGAACAATGGGTCATGCAGGTGCAATTGTAGGAGGAAAAGATGATACGGCAGAGGCTAAAAAAAGAATAATGCGTGAATGTGGAATTCATGTAGTTGATTCTCCAGCGCAAATTGGGAAAAAAGTTTTAGAAGTTTTAAGTTAGATCACATGAGTTTATTGAAAGATAAGGTTGCTTTAATAACTGGAGCTAGTAGGGGAATTGGAAAGGGTATAGCTAAAGTTTTTGCTGAAAATCGGTGTTCAATTGCATTTACTTATAATAGTAATAAGTCAATGGCAGATTCTTTAGAAAAGGAATTATCACAATTAGATATTAAAATTAAATCATATAAAAGTGATGCGTCGAATTTTAATGATTCTCAAAAATTAGTAGATGAAGTCTTAAACGATTTTGGATCTCTTGATATTCTAATAAATAATGCTGGCATAACTAAGGATAACTTATTATTAAGAATGAATGAAGAAGATTTTAATGAAGTTATAGACGTAAATTTAAAATCAGTATTTAATATGACTAAAGCAACTCAAAAAACATTTTTAAAAAACAAAAAAGGATCAATAATAAATATTAGTTCAGTTGTTGGTGTTAAAGGAAATGCTGGTCAGTCAAATTATGCTGCTTCCAAATCTGGAATTATAGGATTTTCAAAATCTATTGCATTAGAATTAGGTTCAAGGAATATTAGATGTAACGTTATAGCTCCTGGTTATATAGAAACAGAGATGACTTCTAATTTATCTGAAGAGTTAATTAATCAGTGGAGAAATACAATTCCTTTAAAAAGAGGAGGAACTCCTCATGATATTGGAAATTCTTGCGTATTTTTGGCTTCAGATTTATCTAGTTATATTACTGGACAAGTTCTCCATGTAGATGGAGGTATGTTAACTTAAATTATTATTATTATGAAAAATTTACCTAAAGTTGGATTGCCAGTAATTCTATTGGCGTTTGTGTTAATTATTTTTATCTCTAAATCATCAATTAATATTGGATATGGAGAAGCAGGAGTTTTATTTAAAACTTTTGGAGGAGGAGTTGTTGTTGATGAAGCACCTCTAAGTGAAGGGTTCCATATAATAGCTCCATGGAATCAAGTATATATTTATAATGTTAAACAACAAGAATTTTTTGAGGGAAATATGCAAGTATTATCTTCAAATGGTTTAGAAATTTCACTTGATGTTTCTGTTCTTTACCAACCTGTATATGATGAGCTTGGAATGTTGCATAAAACAAAGGGTGAAAATTATGTTAATATAGTTTTAATACCCCAAATTAGAGCTGTAGCAAGAAGTGTAGTTGGACGTTATACTCCTGAACAATTATATTCTACAAAAAGAGATGCTATTCAAAATGAAATTTTTGAGGAAACAGTAAAGGTTGTTGTTAGTCAACATATTCAAGTAAATGCTGTTTTGGTTAGAGATGTAACACTGCCTTTAGCTATTAAAGAAGCTATTGAAAGGAAGTTAAGACAAGAACAAGAGGCTTTAGAATATGAATTTAGAATTGATAAAGCAAGACAGGAAGCAGAAAGACAAAGAATAGATGCAGAGGGAAAAGCAAAAGCAAATAGAATATTAAGTGCTTCTTTAACAGATAAAATACTTAAAGAAAAAGGCATTGAAGCAACAATAAAACTTTCAGAATCTCCAAATAGTAAGGTTATTGTTATTGGAAGTGGAAAAGATGGAATGCCAATTATATTAGGTAATAATTAGTTATTAGGTCATTTAATACTAATTAAATATATTTGCCGCGCTAATGATAAAAAATATTATACATAGTCATCATATTATAACCAGTTCAAGCGAGTTGTAATGTGATTATATATGTCAATTATAAACCCGTTTGTGTTCCAAACGGGTTTTTTTATATAAAAAATTATGATAAAAATAGCAATTCAAAAATCAGGAAGATTAAATCAATATTCGTTAAATCTTTTAAAAGATTGTGGAATTTTAATTGAAAATGAAAAAGATCAATTAAAAGTAGTCTCTAGAAACTTTCCAGTTGAAGTTATTTTTCTAAGGAATAGTGACATTCCCCAATATTTAAAGGATGGAGTTATTGATCTAGCAATTATAGGGGAAAACTTATTATTTGAAAAAGGAAATGGTATAGAAGTAGTTGAAAATTTAGGTTTTTCAAAATGTAGGGTTTCACTAGCTGTTCCAAAAAACTCAAGTATTTCAAATTTAAAAGAGCTTAACGGTAAGAAAATAGCCACTTCTTATCCTAATACTTTAAATTCTTTTCTAAAGAATAATAAAATTAAATGTGAAACACATATAATTAATGGCTCAGTTGAAATTGCTCCTAATATTGGATTGGCTGATGCAATATGCGATATTGTTTCAAGTGGAAGTACTCTTTTTAAAAATAATTTGAAAGAATTGAGAACAATATTAAATTCAGAGGCTGTGCTTGCTATATCACCTAAAGTTAAATCTTATAAGCTTGAAATTATAGAGAAGATTAAATTTAGAATTAAATCAGTATTAAGTGCTAAAAACTCAAAATATATATTAATGAATGCTCCTAATAATAAAATTCAAAAAATAGGATCCATTTTACCTGTATTAAAGAGTCCAACCATTATGCCTTTAGCAAAATCGGGTTGGAGTTCAGTACACTCTGTTATTGAAGATGATAGTTTCTGGGATGTTATTGATAAACTAAAGGATGCTGGCGCTGAAGGTATTATTGTATGTCCAATTGAAAAAATGGTTCTATAATGATTGATTTTACAAACCCTATGAGAAAAAAATGGTCTGAAATATCTAAACGGCCAGAATTAGATCTTGAAAAAATTAAACCATTAGTCAAAAAGGTTTTTAAAGATGTAAAAAAATATGGTGATAAATCTTTATTGAAATACAGCAAAGAGTTTGACAAAATTATTATAAAATCAATTAAAGTAAAAAGAAAGGATCTTTTAAATTCAGAAAATAAAGTTTCTGAAAAATTGAAGTGTGCTATTAAATCAGCAAAAATAAACATAGAAAAATTTCATGAAGCTCAAAAAGTTGTTTTTAAAAAAATTCAAACAGAGAAAGGTGTTGAATGTTGGCAAGAAAAAAAAGCAATTGAAAAGGTTGGTTTATACATCCCTGGAGGTACAGCACCTCTTTTTTCTACAATTTTAATGTTGGCAATACCAGCAAAAATTGCTGGATGTAAAGAAATAATATTGTGTACGCCTCCAGATAAAAAAGGAAAGGTTCCAAAAGAGTTATTGTTTACAGCTGATTTATGTGGAATTTCAAAAATTTATTGTATTGGAGGAGCACAGGCTATTGCTGCAATGACTTTTGGAACAGAAACTATTCCTAAGGTTTATAAGATTTTTGGCCCTGGTAATCAATATGTTACTATGGCAAAACAATATTCTTTAAACTTTAATGTTTCTATTGATATGCCAGCAGGACCAAGTGAATTATTAGTTGTTGGAGATTCATCATCTAACGCTTCATTTATCGCCTCAGATATTCTTTCACAAGCTGAACATGGAATCGATAGTCAAGTGATTTTAGTTTCTACTTCTAAAGATCTAATAAAGTCTGTTAAAAAGCAGATTTTAATCCAAGTTAAATTATTAACTAGAAAAGATATTGCTCAAGAATCTTTAAAAAATTCAAAGTTTATTTATTTTGAATCTAATAAAGATGCCTCTGATTTTATAAATGAATATGCTCCTGAACACTATATTATATCAATAGAAAATGAAGATTATTTTATCTCTAAAATTATGAATGCAGGTTCAGTTTTTGTTGGAAAGTATTCTCCAGAAAGTGCTGGAGATTACGCCTCAGGAACTAATCACACTTTACCAACAAATGGTTATTCTAAGCAGTATAGCGGAGTAAATGTTGATAGCTTTACAAAGACTATAACATTTCAAAAAATAACAAAATTTGGCCTTAGTAAACTGTCTGAAACTATTCAATTGATGGCTCAAGCTGAAAATTTAGACGGACATAAAAAAGCTGTTTCAATAAGATTTAAATAAAAAATATATGACTTTTAATATTAAAAAATTTGCAAGAAAATCATTACTGGATTTAAAACCATATAAATCTGCAAGAGAGGAATATGTTAGAGAAAATAAAAATATAATTCTATTAGACGCAAATGAAAGCCCTTATAAATCTATAACTAATAGATACCCTGATCCATTACAAATTGAATTAAAGGAAAAGATATCAAAATGGAAAAAAATTTCCATTAATAATATTTATTTGAGTAATGGTAGTGATGAATTTATATCTCAATCAATTTTAGGGTTTTGTGAACCTGATGTGGATCATATAATAGTAACATCTCCTACATTTTTAATGTATAAAGTATCTGCTAATCTTCATGGAGTAGAAGTTAAGGATATTCCTCTTTTAAATGATTTCGAATTAAATGTTGATGAGATAATAAAACAAAGTAATAATAATTCTAAAATTATATTCATAGCTAGACCAAATAATCCTACTGGTAATAGTTATCGAGAGAATGATTTAATAAATATTATAGAAAATTTTCCAGGATTGGTAATAGTTGACGAAGCATATATAGAGTATTCAAAACAGAAATCATTTATTAATTATATGAGTAAATATCCAAATTTAATTGTATGTCAAACTTTTTCTAAAGCACAAGGTATGGCTGGAGCTAGAGTAGGTATGGCTTTTGCTCACGAGGGAATTATCTCTTTTTTAAATCAGCTTAAAGCTCCATATAATATAAATACCTTATCTCAAAAGGAAGTAATAAGTAAAATTAAGAGTCAAAATAAAGTTTTATTAAAAACAAGAGCTATTCTCAAAGAAAGAGATGTTTTGGAATATAAAATAAAAAAAATACATTTTGTAAAAAAAATTTATACATCGGATACAAATTTTTTCCTTTTAAAAGTTGATGATAGTTCTAAAAGATACAAGCAACTTATTGAAAAAGGAATCGTAGTTAGAAATTCATCAAAGAATTTAAATTGTACAAATACTTTAAGAGTTACAGTGGGAACTTCTAAAGAAAATATCATGTTAATTAAAGCAATGAAAGAAATAGATAAATAACAATGAAAAAGATATTATTCATAGATAGAGATGGGACGCTAGTTAATGAACCAAAAGATTATCAGTTAGATTCTTTTGAAAAACTATCCTTTTATCCAAAAGTTTTTAATTATTTAAGTAAAATTTATAATGAATTAGATTATAAACTTATTATAGTTACTAATCAAGATGGCCTAGGAACTGATAGTTTTCCTTACAAAAATTTCACACCAGTAAATGATTTTATAATTAAATCATTCGAAAATGAAGGAGTTGTTTTTGATAATATTTGTATTGACAATAGTTTTCCTGAAGATAATTCGGTAAATCGAAAACCTTCAACTGGAATGATTAAAAAGTATTTAAATAATAAAGATTATGACATTGATAATTCCTTTGTAATTGGTGACAGACTAACAGATATGGAATTGGCTAAAAACATATCTTGTTCAGGAATTTTTATATATAATGATGCTAATTTAGGAAAAAGCGAAGTTAAAGATGTTGATCTTGATAATGTTATAAAACTTAAAACAAAATTATGGGGAGAAATTTATACATTTTTAAAAAAACAAAACAGAACTTCTAAGATTCACAGAGTAACTGGAGAGACAAATGTTTTTGTTGAGTTAAATTTAGATGGTTCTGGAAAGAGCGACATTAAGACTGGAATCAGTTTTTTTGATCATATGTTAGACCAATTAGCTAAACATTCTGGTGTTGATTTAATAATAGACACAAAAGGAGATTTAAATGTTGATGAACACCATACTATCGAGGACACTGGAATAACTTTAGGAAAAGCTTTTTCTGAAGCTTTAGGAAAAAAAACAGGTATTGAAAGATATGGGTTTTGCCTTCCAATGGACGATTGTTTGGCTCAAGTAAGTATTGATTTTGGTGGAAGAAACTGGATAGAATGGGATGTGGAATTTAAAAGGGAAATGATTGGTAAAATGCCAACTGAGATGTTTTTTCATTTTTTTAAATCATTTAGTGACTCTGCAAAAGCAAATATAAATGTAAAGGCAGATGGATTGAATGAACATCACAAAATAGAGTCAATTTTTAAGGCATTTGCAAAATCTATAAAAGCAGCAATAAAAAGAGATAAAAATAAAATGATATTACCATCAACTAAAGGAGAGTTATAAATGAATGTAGCAATTATTGATTATGATGCGGGCAATGTTCAGAGTTTAAAGTTTGCATTAGATAAATTAGGTGTAAATAGTATTTTAACAAAAGATAAAGGGGTTATTTCAAACTCAGATAAGGTAATTTTTCCTGGACAAGGTGCAGCAAAAAATGCCATGAACAAATTACATGTGAATGATTT
>CAYUZY010000076.1:0-10002 GCA_964448645.1 uncultured Flavobacteriaceae bacterium | reverse complement strand
ACCGCCTTTGTAGAATATTCTTCCCATAAAGGATTAACTTATTTAGTATATTATGAAACATCCATAAATTTATTATTCCCAATTTTAACTGCTTGCATGTCCCATATGAATTTTCTAGAAGTAGCAAAAGCAAAATCACGAACATTCTTAGCTTTAAATTTCCATGTTCTTTTAGTTTTAGCAAATGATTTTTCTTTTTCTTTTACTTCATCTTCAGTAACAATAATTACAGGTTTTTCAAAACTATTTTGGGCTTTCTTATATCTATTATACTCAATTTTAGATAATACATCTTTAGGGTTTTGTAAAACACCTGTAGCGTCTAATATATGGTCTGATGGAACAGTGATATTAACATCGTAATCTCCAAACTCTAATGCAAATTCACCATTTCCCCAAAATTGATAATTTTGCCAACCTTCTACATCATTATATACACAAAGTCTTGGAAAAAATTGAGCAATAACATATGCTCTATTTTTGTCATTAGGAAAATACTCATAACCTGATCTTCCACCATCATTTACATGATCATTTATATTATACCACCATTTAATTCTAAACTTAAACTGTTGACCACTCATTATTGGTTTAGATATATCAATTCTCATCATGGTTTGATTTATATAATATTTAATTGGATTATTATTAACATCTCTTACCCATTCAATATTAAAACCTCCATCAAATGGCTCATAAATAAAATTAGATGCAAATGTTTCAGTTTGTTGAATCAATTGAAACTTACTTTCATTTTTCTCTAGTGCTGGTGCATCTTTTTTTCGAATATTTTGATCTAATTGTATCCATAAATATTCTAAATCATCTGGCGAATTATTATAATAAGTAATAGTCTGCTCTCCATATAGTTTCTTTTTTTCATCATCAAGTTCAATATTCATTGAATAATCAACTTTTTGTTGATAATAATCTACACCTGGAGCACCTGAAGCATTATGATATTTATTTGGTGTTGAAAATAAATCGGTTAATTGCTTAAAAGGATTGTTATTTGTATGCCCAATATTTTTTTTGTCAGATTTTTGAGCTAATAAAGAAAAATTAACTATTAGAACTGCAAACAATATAGAAAAAAATCTCATTTTTTAAATTTTTTGTGTTTAAATATAATATTATATGTTAAATCAATAAATACTCTTGATTATTTAAATTACCTCAAATTTAATTGATTTTCTGTTTTTTTATAATTCATTAAAAAACTTTTATTTTCATTTTTACCCCTAAAATGTATAATATTTTTCTGGCTATCATAAAGATCTATTAACAATTTATTTTGAATAATTAAGGAATCTTTATAATTAATATCTCTAACTTCTATATAACAATTTAGAATGTCATCAAGAAGTTCTTTTCCAAGAAATTCATATTCCAATATCTCTGAGTTCCTTTTTATCCTGAAAACACTTTTAAAATAATCCTTTATTAAACTATCGCTAATTATATCAGATGTGGAATATATGTCTAATTCAATATTTTTATTTCTAAGCACCATTTCCATATCATCAACAAAAACTTGTGTTGTAATTTCAAGTGTTTTATTTATTTCATTGTACTCAACTATAAAAACACTAACATAAAATTTGTGAATAAAACCAAAAATAAATAAAGAAAATAATACTGCTAAAAAACTTTTTTTAAATTGTGATTTCATAAAAACTTATTAAGAAAACTATTCACTTAAATCTTTTATATATTTTTCACTCTCTTTAATTAAGAAATCAATCAATTGTAATTTTTGACTTTGTTTTAAAAGTTCTTCTGAAGGGATTTTTTTATCAATATATTCTAAAAACCCTATTATTTGATCTTGCTTCAAATTAAGATCCTGTAGAAAAAAAATATCATCAAAAACATATGGAAGTATTTCACTTGGTTTTATAGTAGATTTATCTTTTTTATTATTGTTTGATAAAGCTTTTAATATAAGTTTAGTAACATTTACAAAATCTATTCCATTTGATAGAATCCTATCATCTGTCAACTTATTTTCGATTTTTGTTGATTTATCACTACTATAATCAAACCCTTTAAATTCTTCTTCTTTTAAATCTAAAAATTTTTCTGTATTCTCAGGAGTAACAACAACTTCATCCAATTCTGTAATACTTTCATTTACAGAAACTATTATTCTTCTTTTTCTAATCATTTCAGAAGTAACTTTTATAGTTCTTATTTTATATTGAACTGATGAAAATATAACTTCATCACCTTTTAAAACAGGAATTTCAAATTCACCATTAGAATCGGTAATTGTAGCAAATTGAGCTGAATTATTTATTACATTAGCAGCAGGAACATTAGTATTTTTGTATAATAATTTTCCTTTTATAAATTCTCTTTTTTGCGAATAGAGAGTTATTGAAAATAAAATTATTAATAATAAAAATGTTTTTTTCATTATTTAAAGATAAGTACTCATATAGAAATTATTCAATATAAAATTAATTAAATTATGAATCGCTTTGAATTTATTTCATCTATACTAAGTGCTAGTATTGGAATTAGCTCAAATTCAACTTTTCTTAATCTAAGACAAAAAAATCCTTTACTAATTGGAAAAGGATTTCCAGAATTAAATAAAGGGGAGATTAAAATTTTACAAACTGTAAACTTAAAATTTAATCAAATGAAAAATGCTGCAAAAAAGGAAGGGATAAATATGAAAATAGTTTCTGGATATAGGTCTTTTAATAGACAAAAATTAATTTGGAATAGAAAATTTTTAAATAATCAGAAACAAGGTCTTAATCCTCTTGAAAATATTAATAAAATAATTCTATATTCAACTATTCCTGGTACATCAAGACATCACTGGGGTACTGATATTGATATAATTGATGAAAATCATAATATTAAAGGAGACTTATTATTAGAAAAAAATTTTTATAACAATTCTTTTGAACCTCTAAGATTATGGATGGAAAAGAATTCTTATAAGTTTGGTTTTGTTTTACCCTACACAAAAGATTTAAATAGAAATGGTTTTTTATATGAACCCTGGCACTATAGTTACTCTGAATTATCAATTTTTTTTTTAAAAGAATACATAAAACATAAAATGATAGAAGAAATATACGATCCAGAAATTTTAGGCATAAATAAGTTAACAAAATCTTTCCTTAAAGAATATCAAGAAAAATTTATTTTAGGTATTAATAAAAAGCTACTGTTTTAAATTATCTTACAAAAGTTGGTTTTAATTGATCACTTGTTTCAATTTCACTATATGAATAACCCTCTTTTTCAAAAGATAAAATTGACTCAAAATTATTTGCTTCATTTTCAATTAAATGTCTACTCATTAAACCCCTAGCTTTCTTAGCATAAAAAGAAATTATTTTTAATTTTCCATTTTTAAAATCTTTAAACTGTGGAGAAACAATTTTACCCTTTAAATTTTTTGAATCAATTGAATCAAAATATTCATTACTTGCTAAGTTTACAATCAATTCATCATTAGATTTTATTTCACTATTTAATTTAGCTGTAACTTTTTCTTTCCAAAATTCATATAAATTTTTAGATCCATTAACAGATAATTTCGTCCCCATCTCTAATCTATATGGTTTAATAATATCTAATGGTTTAAGAATTCCATATAGACCAGATAAAATCCTAAGACTATCTTGCATATAAGGTATTTTAATTTCAGCTAATGATTTAACATCTAACCCATTATATACATCTCCATTAAATGCAAAAACAGCTTGTCTAGAACTTTCTTTTGAATCATTGGTTTGAAAATTTTGATTTCTATTCCAATTTAATTCAGCAAGCTTCTGTGAAATACCCATCAATTTTGATAAGTTATTGACATCAATATCTTTTAATGTTGAGTTAATTGTATTAGACTCTTTTTCAAAATATGGTTTAGAAAAGTCTTTAACTAAAAGTCTTGATTCAAAATCCAAAGACTTTGCAGGAGAAATTAAAATCTTCATATTTAAAAATTTTATTAAAAATAATTAAAAAAATTATTTTACTAATTCAATTTTTTATGAATAGCATAATTCCTCCACTTATCTATTACTGATTTCATGTCTTCTGGAATGGGAGAATTAAACTCGATTGATTTTTTTGAAGTAGGATGAATAAACCCCAGTGATTTTGCATGAAGCCCTTGTCTTGACATAATTAGAAAACAGTTTTCTACAAATTTTTTATACTTAGAAAATGTAGTCCCTTTTAAAATTTTATTTCCTCCATATCTTTCATCATTAAAAATGGTATGACCAAAAAATTTCATATGAGTTCTAATTTGATGAGTTCTGCCAGTTTCCAGCTTACACTCTATTAAAGTAACATATCCAAACCTTTCTAAAACTTTATAATGAGTTATTGCTGTTTTGCCTTTTGAATCATCTTCAAAGACTTTCATTTGCAATCTATTCTTAGGGTTTCTTCCAATTGACCCTTCAATTTTACCTTCGTCAGACTTTAAATCACCCCATACTAATGCAATATATTTTCTTTTAGATTTTTTTTCATAAAACTGTTTAGATAAATCAATCATAGCTTGTTCAGTTTTTGCAATAACAAGTAACCCACTAGTATCCTTATCAATTCTATGAACTAATCCAGGTCTATTATTAGAATTTTTTGGTAATTTTTTAAAATGATATAATAAACCATTTATTAATGTACCAGAATAATTACCATGACCAGGATGAACAACAATATTTGGAGGCTTATTTACAACTATCAAATCATCATCTTCATAAACAATATTAATATCCATCTTTTCAGGAATTAATAAATTTTCATGCGGAGGCCTGTTAAAAAATACCTTAACCTCTTCTCCTCCTTTAACCTTATAACTTGATTTAACAGGCAAATTATTTACTCTAATACTACCATTTAATGCAGCTTTTTTAATTTTATTCCTTGTTACATTTTCTACTCTTAACATTAGAAACTTGTCTACCCTTAATGGATTTTGTCCTAAATCAACTTTAAAAGAAAAATGTTCATGTAACTTTTCAGAATCTATATCATATAAATTCATCTCATCTTTTTCCATTTCCTAATACTAAATCAATGATTGATGTTTTAGGCAATAAAGTTCCAGGAGAAACTTTTTGACCTTCATGATAAATTTCAAGAACCATATCTTTTCCTATGTCGTCCTTGTAAGTTATTACCCCTATATTAAAACCAATTGAGCTTATTATAGTTTCAGCATTTCTCTTAGTGATCTGAATAAGATTTGGAACCGTAATTTTTCTATAACCAGAAGGGTTTAAAGTCAAATAGATTTTTCTATTTTTCTTAACCTCATCTCCATTTGATGGAATATGGGTAATTACAGTTAATGGTTGAAAATTGTCAAAAAATTTTGATGAATCAATGATTTCATATCTTAATTTGTGTTCAAGAATAACTTTATCTAAATCATTTATATGGGTACCTATTAAATTAGGGACAATTTGATGATCATTATGATTTGTAATTATTTTTAACCCAAAATAAATAAAAAGAAAAAACAGAAATAATATAATTCCAGATTTAAATAACTGTTTAAAAACAACTTTAATTAATAACATAAAAAAAATAAGAGATTCAAATATAATAAAACTCAAGTTTTAGTTTGTTTTTAATAATTTACATTTGTAAATCAATAATTTTCATATGAAAAAATCAATTGTAGGAATTTTATGTGGAGGATTTTCGTCAGAAAAAGAAATATCATTTAAAAGCGGTCTTAATGTTTTAAATAATTTATCAGAAAAGTTGTGGGATTCCTATTTGATTAAGTTTAATCATAATAAATGGTATGTAGAGGATAAAGAAGAAAAGAAGTACAATTTTTTTATAAATGATTTTTCTTTTAACAAAAATGATTTGAAAATTAAATTTGATGTAATATTTAATGCTATTCATGGAGCTCCAGGAGAAAATGGACAAATAATTTCTTTTATTGAGCTTATTAATCTTCCATATACTGGCTCTAACAGTTATTCATCGGCACTAACCTTTAATAAAAGAGACTGTTTAGCAATTTTAAAAAACTATGGAATCAATTCTAGTAAAAATTATTATTTAGATCAAGATCAAAAAATCAATGAAGATGAAATTTTTAAATCTGTTGGTTTACCATGTTTTGTAAAACCAAATAGATCTGGAAGTAGTTTTGGAATTTATAAAGTTTATAAAAAAAATGAACTGTCTATTTCAATAAAAAAAGCTTTTAAAGAAGATTCTCAATTAATTATTGAAAAGGCATTACAAGGAAGAGAATTCTCAGTTGGAGTATATAGTCTAAATAATGAAATTAAGGTTCTTCCTATAACAGAAATAATTTCTGAAAATGATTTTTTTGATTACTCTGCAAAATATGAAGGGAAATCAGAAGAAATAACCCCAGCAAAATTAGATTATAAAAATATTAAAAAGTTAAAAGAACTTTCAATTAGAATTTTTAAGATATTAAATTTAACAGGTTTTGCGAGAAGTGAATTTATTATTGAAAATAATATTCCATATCTTCTAGATATTAATACTGTGCCAGGATTGACAAAGGAAAGTATTCTTCCCAAACAACTTTTAGCTGCGAATATTTCTTTAGAATCATTTTTTAATGACCTCCTAAAGGAAGCATTAAATAAAAAAACCTAAATTTAAAAATGAATCGAGCTGTTTTTCCTGGATCCTTTGACCCAATTACTCTTGGACATGTAGATATTATAAAAAGAGCTATTTCTTTATTTGATGAAATAATTGTAGGAATAGGAATTAATAACGAAAAAAAACATCTTTTTAGTAATGACATCAGAATAAAGTTTGTTGAAGATACATTTAAAAAAGAACCTAAAATAAAAGTCAAGAATTTTAAAGGACTTACAATTAATTTTTGTAAAGAAAACAATATAAACACAATATTAAGAGGGATTAGAAATCCATCTGATTTTGAGTTTGAAAAAACCATAGCTCATACCAACTATAAATTAAGTGGAATTGAAACTGTTTTTCTAATTACAAATCCAGAGTTTTCTTATATAAGCAGTAGTATAGTAAGAGAAATAATTAATAATAATGGTAATTATAAAAAGTTAGTTCCTAACACAGTTAGGATCTAAAATTCAATATTTTTATTTATTAATCTTTTAATATTTTTATAGGAATTTTCAAGGAGTTTTGGTATCTCTTTCATTTCAAACCATCTAACTAAAGAAATGTTTTCTTTAATTTGAGGCTTGAATTTTCCTTTATAATCTGATTCCATTAAAAACCAATAAGTTTTTTTAATCTTATGTCTTTTTGGACCTTTATAAATATGATAAGTTGTGTCAATTTGGTGTTTAATTCTTAAGCCTTTGACACCTGTTTCTTCAATAACTTCCCTTAAAGCTCCTTCTTGAATAGATTCTGTTTTTCGAATTTTTCCCTTTGGTAAATCCCATTTGTTATTTCTGTAGATAAATAGAATAAAATTGTTTTTATTTTTAACTAATCCTCCAGATGCTTCAACAGTTTTAAATCTATTATTAAAATGCATCAATAACTTTTCCTCTTTAGGATGATATAATTTTATTTGTTTTATAATCTTACTTTTTACAGCTTTAATAATATCATCAGCTGAAATATATTTTATAAAAAAAACAGGAATTTCATCAGTACTTGAAGATAATTCAGTTGTTAACTTAATTAACTTATTATTAAAAAAAACTTTATACATTTGATTTATGGTCTTAAACAAAATAATAGCCAAAAAAACAGCATCTTATCTATTACAAATTAATGCAATTAAATTAAATATTCAAAATCCATTTAAGTGGTCAAGTGGATGGAATTCACCTATTTACTGTGACAATAGAATCTGTCTTTCTTTTCCTAAAGTCAGGGATTTTTTAACTAATTCCATTGCTGAAGAAATTAAAAAAAACTCCTCTGAAAAATTTATAATTGCTGGAGTAGCAACTGGTGCCATTGGAATTGGAATGTTAGTTGCTAATAAATTAAATGCACCTTTTATTTATGTAAGACCTCAACAAAAAAACCATGGAAGAGAAAATCAAATAGAAGGAACTCTTAATAAAGATGAAAAAGTTATTGTAATAGAGGACCTCATTAGTACTGGTAAAAGTAGTCTAAATGCTGTCGATGCTATTCAAAGTAATGGAGCTAAAGTTGTTTTTATGATTGCCCTTTTTACTTATGGTTTTGAAATTGCTAAGGAAAACTTTATGAAAAAAAATATTGAATTAAAAACACTTTGTGACTACAAAAATTTGATAGAAACTGCTAAAGACAATAACTTGATAAATGAAGATGAAATAAAATCACTTATAAACTGGAGAAAAAATCCAGAAAAATGGTAGTTCCTTATTAGTAAATCATTTTTATCTCATTACTATTAAAATCAAATATTGATCCATCTAACATCTCTAGAATTATATTTCCAGATAACTTTACACCCTTCACTTTTGCTTTAAATAAATTATTTTTTTGTTTAAAATTATTTATAATGTTAAGCTTCCATAAAGATGTCGAATACATATTTAAAATATTATTTTGTTTATCATTTAAAAGATTAAGCAAACTAAATAATTCTTGAATTAATATATTTAAAATCTTTTTTAATTTGATTTTTTCATTTGTTTCTAAAAACAAAGAAGTAGCATTAGGAAGATCTTCAAGTTTTTCTTCATTAATATTTAGACCAATCCCTATTATACTCGAACAAATAAATTCTGATTTTATAAAATTTTCAATTAAAATACCTCCTATTTTATTATTTCCTGCCATAATGTCGTTAGGCCATTTTATTCTAACTTCTTTTAAACCTATTATTTTTAAAGTATTAACTATTGAGAGTGATACAATAGCATTTAAAATAAAAGAATTAGAGGCTTTTAATTGATAAAATTCCTTATAAAAACTAACAGTTAGGCTTTTCCCTTTTTGTGACATCCATCTGTTTTCTCTTTGACCTTTTCCTTTCGTTTGTTCTTTTGTCCAAATTATATCACCATCTTTACAAGTACTTGATTTATATTTTTTTTTTAAATAATCGTTTGTAGAAGTTATGGCATCAAGTTTGATTATGTTAAAGAGAGACATAAATAAATTGAATTAAAGTAATAAATTTGTATAAAAATAGTTTATTTAAGGTTTGAAAGGAAAATATAATTCTAACGAGTTAATAACTAGTATTATTAAAAGCATAGAAGATGTTAAGGGTGAAGAAGTTATATTGATTGATATGATTAAAATTGATAATAGTCCATGTGACTACTTTATTATTTGTGAAGGTTCATCAAATACTCAAGTAAACGCTATTGTTTCTAAAATTAAAAAAAATGTGAGTAAATTTTTATCAGAAAAACCTCTTAATATTGAGGGGCTTGAAAACTGTAAATGGGTATTAATTGATTATATTAATATAGTTGTTCATGTTTTTCAAAAAGAAATTAGAAAATATTATAACATTGAAAGTCTTTGGGGAGATGCTAAACAGACTAAATTTGCTTCTAACTACTAATTATGAAAAAAGAAAATAAATCTCCTGAAAATAAATTTAACATCTATTGGTTTTATGGACTTGTAATTGCTATACTTCTCGGAATGAGTCTTTTTGGTGGTGGTGAAAATTGGTCAACAGTAAATAAAATTAATGTTTCAAACTTTGAAAAATATTTAAATGCTGGGGATATAAGTGAAGTTGTTGTTATTAGAAATAAAAGTAGTGTTAGAGTAACATTAAATCCTGATGCATTAAATAAAGCTGAGCATCAAATTACAAAATCCAGAAATATTTTTGGTCAAGAAAATCTTTCTGGCCCTCATTATCAATTTGAAGTTGGAAGTTTAGAACTTTTTGAAGAAAAATTAGAAAAAGCTAGATCAAAAGGGATACCTTTTAGACTAGAGTTTATTACCATAGAAAATAGATGGCTAGATGTTATAATTGGCTTTTTACCCATTATTATAATAATTGGTGTTTGGATTTTTCTAATGAGAAGGATGTCAGGTGGAGCTGGA
>CAYUZY010000075.1:0-10022 GCA_964448645.1 uncultured Flavobacteriaceae bacterium | reverse complement strand
GTCTTTTCAAGAAAACCGTCCGGTTAAACTTAATGAAATAAAATAAAAAATTGAGAAAGTTTAATATTAAGACAGTGCCCTGTATATATCATTTCCATTTGAATATATAACAAGTGCTAATAAAAGAAAGAATCCAAACATTTGAGCATATTCCATAAATTTATCGTTTGGTTTTTTTCCAGAAACCATTTCATAGAATAAAAACATTACATGACCTCCGTCTAAGGCAGGAATTGGTAGAACATTCATAAATGCTAAAATAATCGAAAGAAGTGCAGTGGTATGCCAAAATCCTTTCCAGTTCCATGAGCTTGGAAATATGCTGCCAATTGTTCCAAATCCTCCTAATTGTTGGGCCCCTTTTTTTGAAAAAATATATTTGAATTGATAAACATAATCATGTAAAGTCCAATATCCATAATTAAAGCCTTCAACAATACTTTCATAAAGAGAAAGTTTTTTGTTATCAAAGGAAATTTGAGGAATTTCTACACTTACTCCAATTTGCCCTATTTCATTAGGCTTTAATGAAATTTCAAGAGCTCTTTTATTTCTTTCAATTTCAACAGTTATATTTTTATTTTTATTAGACTGAATTTTTTCTCTTAATGAAGTCCAGTCCATAATTTCAATTCCATTTACTCTTTTAAAGAGATCTCCTTTTTTTAATCCAGCTAACATAGCTGAAGAATTTGGCACAACACTATCTATAATAGCTGGTATATAAGGAGAAAATGCCATCATTTGTCCAGACTCAAACATTTTTTCTCCTATTCCTTCTGGAATAAATATGTTCTTTGTTATTCCATTTTTATTTTTAATAGTAACTGTTTTAATGTCTCTTAAGAACATGTGAGAATTAATGTCTAGGACATTGTCAAGTTCTTTTCCATCTACATATATAATTTTATCTCCTTTTTCAAATCCTAACTCTTTAGCAATAGGAGATGGGTTAAGTCCCATTGGAAGGGATTCTGAAGGTAAAAACGTTTTCCCCCAAAAAAACATAATCATCATATAGATTGCAAAACCCAAAATTATGTTTACAGTTACACCACCTAACATAATAATTAGTCTTTGCCATGCAGGTTTTGATCTAAATTCCCATGGTTGAGGATCTTTTTCCATTTGTTCAACATCCATACTTTCATCAATCATTCCAGAAATTTTAACATACCCTCCTAATGGAAGCCATCCTATACCATACTCTGTTTCACCAATTTTCTTTTTAAAGAGAGAAAACCAAGGATTAAAAAACAAATAAAATTTTTCCACCCTTGTTTTGAAAAGTCTTGCTGGAATAAAATGACCCAATTCATGAAGCACTACTAGAATTGATAAACTCAAAATTAGTTGAATGGCTTTAATAAAGAACTCTTCCATAGAATTTATTTCAGGCAAAAGTAATGTAAATAGTATTAATTTTTTTTATAAAACTTTTTAATTTTTTTTAATCTTATTAATTATATATTTTAAATGAATTAATTTTGAAAAAAAATAATTTTGATTATTTTTTTTAAAAAATACAAGTTTTTTATTTCCTTTTGGATAATTGGTTCGGTTATAGTTTTATATCTGTTTAATGACGCTCTTACCACCCAAAAAAAACTTCCGATTTTTCAACCCGCAATGGTAAATTATGAACTTGTTGACAGTACTCTTCAGTTTGTAAAAAAATTTCATAAGATTTCGGATTTTAAGTTAATTAATCAAAATGGCAAAGTTGTTACTAATAGTGATTATGATAATAAGATATATGTTGCAGACTTTTTCTTTACAACTTGCCCTACAATTTGTCCAATTATGACAGATAATATGCTTAAAATTCAAAATAAAATTTTAGACGACCCTAATATTTTACTTTTATCTCATAGCGTAACACCTAAAATTGATTCCGTACAACAATTGAAAAAATATTCAGTTGAAAAGGGAGTAGTTGATAGTAAATGGAATATAGTGACAGGAGATAAAAAACATATTTATGAATTAGCCAGAAAATCTTATTTGTGTGTAAAAACTGATGGAGATGGAGGGCCTTATGATATGATTCATACTGAAAATTTCATACTTATAGATCCAGATAGAAGAATAAGAGGCTTCTATGATGGGACAGACAATAAAGAAATAAAAAAGTTAATTAAGGATTTAAGTATTCTTAAAGAAGAATATTTTTCATAATAAAAAAAATATATATCTTACGCTTAATAAAAACCCTTTAAGAATCATGAAAAATAGTAATAGATTATTTTATGGAAGTTGTTTTGCACTTATTACTACAGCATTTTCTTTTAGTATTAGAGCAGGAATTTTACCTCAATTAGCAGATACTTTCAGTTTATCTGCTCAACAATTAGGATTTATTAACTCTATGTGGTTTTTAGGTTTTCCTATTTCTATGGTTTTAGGAGGAATTTTTTATCAAACAATTGGACCTAAAAGAATTATGCAGTTTGCTTTTTTAGCTCATACCTTTGGTATAGTTTTAACTATTTATTCAGGGGGTTATATAGGTCTTTTAATTTCAACATTATTAATTGGTATAGGAAATGGATGTACTGAGGCTGCATGTAACCCTATGATTGCTGATGCTTATACTGGTAAAACAATGAATACTTTATTAAACAGATTTCATATGTGGTTTCCAGGAGGTATTGTTATAGGTGCACTAATTTCAAAATTCATGACTGATTTTAATATGAGTTGGGAATCTCAGATATGGGTAATTATGATTCCAACTTTAATATATGTTTACTTATTTTTAGGACAGCAATTTCCTAAACCTAAAATCGAAGAAATCCATAATATAAGCAAGAATATTAAAGCAATGTTTAGCCCTTTATTTATTTTTATTTCTGGATGCATGGCATTTACAGCTATTTCAGAATTTGGACCTCAACAATGGACAAGTTTAATTTTAAGTAATAGTGGAGCACATCCAATGATCGTTTTAGCTTTAATTACTGGAATTATGGCAGTAGCAAGATATTGGGGAGGAGAATTAGTTCATAAATTTGATCAAACTGGAGTTCTTTTGGGAGGAGCAGTAACTGCAGCATTAGGAATTTATTTATTATCTACCCAAACAGGATCAATGGTTTATGTTGCAGCAATTTTATTTGCTCTAGGGGTAACTTATTTTTGGCCTAATATGATTGGTTTCGTTGCAGAAAAAATACCTTCAAGTGGAGCCTTTGGAATGTCAATAGTTGGAGCTGTAGGAATGTTTTCAACCTCAATTTTTCAACCTATAATAGGAAGCTGGATTGATAGCGCAAGAGTTGATCAACAAGCTCTTGGTTTAACTGGTGATGCCATGGAGCTTGCTGCAGGCCAGTCAACGCTTTCTCTAATGATAGGTTTTCCAGGTATTTTAATCCTACTATTTACTATTTTATATTTTTGGCAGAGAAAAGTTAAAGTAGTTAGTACTTAAAGGAAATATTAACTATTCATTAGATCTTCAATTTCTTGAATTTCTATTGGAATATTTTTCATTAGGTTAATTGGAGAACCTTTTTTTTGAATTACTACATCATCTTCTAAACGAATACCAATTTTTTCTTCTGGAATATATATACCGGGCTCAACTGTAAATACCATACTAGCTTCCATGGGTAAATCTAAAAGACCATAATCATGAGTATCAAGTCCCAAATGATGAGAAGTTCCATGCATGAAATATTTTTTATAAGCGGGTTTTTTAGGATTTTGATTTTTTATGTCAACTTTATCAATTAGCTTTAATTTAATTAGTTCTGAAGTCATCATTTTACCTACTTCTTTATGATATTCAGTCCATTTTGCTCCAGGCACAAGCATTTTAGTAGCTTCATTTTTAACCTTTAATACAGACTGATATATTTTTTTTTGAAAAGTTGTGAATTTTCCAGAAACAGGAATTGTTCTAGTCATGTCACTAGAATAATTTCCGTATTCTGCTCCAACATCTAAAAGTAAAACATCCCCTTTTTTACATTGTTTATTATTTTGAATATAATGAAGAACATTTGAGTTTTTTCCTGTAGCTATAATAGGAGAATAAGCAAACCCTTTTGATTTGTTTTTAAGAAATTCATGAGAAAATTCTGCTTCAATTTCATATTCCCATACTCCAGGTTTCACATAATTAAGAATTCTCCTAAAACCTTTTTCAGTTATGTTACAAGCAGTTTGAATTTGAGATATTTCTTCATTGGATTTAATTGATCTTAATTTTTGAAGGATTGGATTACTTTTCTCAGTTTTATGAGCGGGATATTTTTCTTTGCAGTCAATAATAAATCGATCTTCCCTTGTTTGGGTTTCTACATTTTGCCTATAATGCTCATTTGTATTAAAGTAAAATGTTTCACACTCAGAACATAAAGATTTAAACATATCTTCAAATTTATTTAACCAATATATTGATGAAATTCCACTTATATTTTGAGCTTGCTTTTTATTTAATTTTTCACCTTCCCATATCATTAGATTTTTACTTGTTTTTTTTATGAATAGAATTTCTTTATGGTTTTTATTTATTGCATCTGGAAACAGAATCAAAATAGATTCTTCTTGATCTATTCCACTTAAATAAAAAATGTCTCTATGTTGTTGAAAAGGAAAAGTACTATCAGCACCAATTGGATATATATCATTGGAATTGAATATTGCTAAGCTTTTGCTTTTCATTGAAGACATAAAGTTCTTTCTGTTTAGTTTATAAAATTTGGATGATAGTGGTGTGTATCTCATTTTTTATTGAAAATCTAATTTGAATTTTATTTATTTAAATCAAATTAACATATAAAAATAAGAATAGTTTGTCAATAAAAATTAAAATTGAGGTTGAGTATAAAGCATTATGACTTAATTTTGTAAAATAAAAATAATTATGAGTTTAAGAACATCTTCAATTATTCGAAAGGTTTCAATGGCTCTTTCAGGTTTATTTTTAGTTGTTTTTTTAACTCAACATTTTACAATTAATTTAACTTCAGTATTTAGTGAAAACATATTTAATGAGATTTCTCATTTTATGGGAAATAATTTTATAGTTCAATTTATTCTTCAACCTATTTTAATTTTTGGTGTTGTTTTTCATTTTGTAATGGGATTTGTTTTAGAATATATTAATAGAAATTCTAGAGATACAAATTATGTAAGTTTTAAAGGAAGTTCAAACTCGACCTGGTTATCAAGGAATATGATATATTCCGGTATTGTTATTCTTTCATTTTTAGGTCTTCATTTTTATGATTTTTGGATTCCAGAAATAAATTATAAATATGTTGAAGCTTTACCTTTAAATCAAGAAAGATATTATGAGGAACTAGTTCACAAATTTGAAAGTCCAGTCAGAACAATAATTTATTCCATATCCTTTGTTTTTTTAGCCTTGCATTTGTATCATGGTTTTTCCTCATCTTTTCAATCTATAGGATTTAATAACAAATACTCCTCTGCATTAAAATTATTTGCAAATGGGTTTTCGATAATAATTCCATTGGGGTTTATATTTATAGCCATTTTTCATCATTTAAAAATATAGAAGATGACAGTTTTAAAATCTAAAATTCCAAAAGGGCCAATTTCTGAAAAATGGACTAATCATAAAAGCGATATAAACCTTATTAGTCCGGCAAATAAGAGATTAATTGATATTATAGTTGTGGGAACTGGTTTAGCAGGGGCATCAGCTTCTGCTACTTTAGCTGAACTAGGCTATAATGTTAAAACTTTTTGTTTTCAAGATTCTCCAAGAAGAGCTCATTCTATTGCAGCTCAAGGAGGAATAAATGCCGCAAAAAATTATCAAGGGGATGGTGATTCAACCTACAGATTGTTTTATGATACAATTAAAGGGGGGGATTATAGATCTAGAGAGGCAAATGTGTATCGTTTAGCTGAAGTATCAACTAATATTATTGACCAATGTGTTGCTCAAGGAGTTCCTTTTGCTAGAGATTATGGTGGATTATTAGATAATAGATCATTTGGCGGAGTATTAGTTTCAAGAACTTTTTATGCAAAAGGTCAAACCGGACAGCAGTTGTTATTAGGTGCATATTCTGCAATGAATAGACAAATAGGAAGGGGACAGATTAAAATGTATAATAGACATGAGATGATGGATATAGTTTTAATTGATGGAAAAGCAAGAGGAATTATTGCAAAGAATTTAATTACGGGAAAGCTTGAAAGACATGGAGCTCATGCAGTAGTGATTGCATCTGGTGGTTATGGCAATGTATTTTTCTTATCTACTAATGCTATGGGAAGTAATGTTTCAGCAGCATGGAAAATTTATAAAAAAGGAGCCCATTTTGCAAATCCTTGTTTTACTCAAATTCACCCTACTTGTATTCCAGTTTCAGGGGACTATCAATCTAAACTTACTCTAATGTCTGAATCATTAAGAAATGATGGAAGGATATGGGTCCCAAAAAATATGAAGGATGTTAAACTTATTAGAGAGGGGAAACTAAAACCAACTCAAATAAATGAAGAAAATAGAGATTATTATCTAGAGAGAAGATATCCTGCTTTTGGTAATTTGGTTCCTAGAGATGTTGCTTCTAGAGCTGCTAAAGAAAGATGTGATGAGGGTTATGGAGTAAATAAAACAGGAGAAGCTGTTTATCTTGATTTTTCTTCTGCAATTATAAGGTATGGAAAAGAACAAGCTCATGTTAAAGGTCTTGATGAAAATGATAAGACATTAGTAAAAAAATTAGGTCAAGATGTTATAAGATCTAAGTATGGTAATTTGTTTCAGATGTATGAAAAAATTGTTGATCAAAATCCTTATGAAACTCCAATGATGATTTATCCTGCAGTTCATTATACCATGGGAGGAACATGGGTAGATTATAATTTAATGACATCGATTCCTGGTTGTTATTCTATTGGAGAAGCTAATTTTTCAGATCATGGAGCTAATAGATTAGGGGCTTCAGCTTTAATGCAAGGATTAGCAGATGGATATTTTGTCTTACCATATACAATTGGTGATTATTTAGCTGATGATATAAGAACAGGTAAAATTTCAACTAATCAACCGGAATTTGAAAAAGCTGAAAAAATGGTTGAAAGTCAAACCAATTTATTTATAAATAATAAAGGAAAGAATTCAGTTGATTATTATCATAAAAAGTTAGGAAAAATAATGTGGAATAAATGTGGAATGTCAAGAAATGAAAAAGGTTTGAAAGAGGCTATGAAAGAAATTAAACAATTAAGAAATGATTTTTATAAAAATGTTAAAGTTCCAGGATCTGCTAATGAGTATAATGAAGAGCTAGCAAAAGCTGGAAGACTTGCTGATTTTCTAGAATTAGGTGAACTTTTTGCAAAAGATGGACTTGAAAGAACTGAGTCTTGTGGAGGACATTTCAGGGAAGAATCTCAAACTTCTGAAGGAGAAGCTGTTAGAGATGATAGAAATTTTACTTTTGTTTCTGTATGGGAGCATAAAGGAGAACCCTCTAAATCCAAATTAATTAAAGAAAAACTTAATTTTGAAGAAATTGAGGTGAAAACAAGATCTTACAAATAAAAATAAATTATTATAAATGGATTTAATTTTAAAAGTATGGAGACAATCAGGAAAAGATGAAAAAGGAAGAATAGAAACTTACCCAATTTCTAATATTTCTCCTGATATGTCTTTTCTTGAAATGATGGACGTTTTAAATGAAAATTTAATTTCTAAAGGAATTGATCCAGTCTCTTTTGATCATGATTGTAGAGAAGGAATTTGTGGTATGTGTTCGATGTTTATTAATGGTGAAGCTCATGGTCCAGATAGACTTGTTACTACTTGTCAACTTCATATGAGAAAATTTAAAGATGGAGATACTATAATTATTGAACCATTTAGAGCGAAAGCTTTTCCTGTAATTAAGGATTTAATTGTTGATCGTTCATCATTTGATAGAATTCAACAAGCAGGAGGATTTGTAAGTGTTAACACTTCTGGAAATACGCAAGATGCAAATGCTATACCTATTGATAAACATGATGCTGATAAGGCTTTTGATGCTGCAATTTGTATAGGATGTGGAGCTTGTGTAGCATCATGTAAAAATGCATCTGCCATGTTATTTGTTTCAGCAAAAGTTTCCCAGTATTCTTTATTACCTCAGGGCAAAGTTGAAGCTACAGATAGAGTTTTAAATATGGTTAATCAAATGGACGAAGAATGTTTTGGAAATTGCACAAATACTGGTGCTTGTGAAGTAGAATGTCCTAAAGGCATATCTCTTGAAAATATTGCAAGATTGAATAGAGAATATTTAGTTGCAAGTTTAAAAGATTAATTTTTTTTATGAAACCTGAATTGTCAATTTCTTTAATTCAGACAAATATATTTTGGAAAGATATTTCTAAAAATATAAATCAAATAACAAAAAGATTAGAACAGATAAACAATAAGGTTGATATTATTTTATTGCCTGAAATGTTTTCAACTGGTTTTACTATGAGTCCAGAAAATGTATATGAAAAAATGGATGGTAAAACAATTGCATGGATGAAAGAAATGGCAGTAAAGTATGAGTCAGCTATTGGAGGAAGCATTGTTATTAAAGATAAAAGTAAATTTTTCAATAGATTTTTATTTGTAACTCCTTTAGGTAAAGTTCAATTTTATGATAAAAGACATACTTTCTCATATGTTGGAGAGGATAAAAAATATTTCTCAGGAAAAAACAAGGGTATAATTAAATTTAAAGGATGGAAAATATGTCTTAGAATATGTTACGATTTAAGATTTCCTGTTTGGTCTAGGAATAAGGAAAATTATGATTTGATAATTTATGTTGCAAATTGGCCATCACCTAGAATTAATGCTTGGGATAAACTTTTACCTGCAAGAGCAATTGAAAATTGCTGTTATTCTATTGGTGTAAATTGTATTGGTGAAGACCCAAATAACAATCTATATCCAGGACATTCTAGTGTATATGATTATTTTGGTAATTTAATATCTGACAAATTATCTAACAAATTATCTAATATTAATATTACTATTGATCATCAATCGCTTTTAAAGTATCGGAAGAAGTTTGAGTTTTTAAAAGATCAAGATACTTTTGAGTTGTATTAAAAGTTTCATTTAAATCCCAATTTGCTCTAAGTTCTAATTCAAAGGGATAATATATTACTTCTTCTGGCTGAATTTTTTTGAGATAATTTCCTGTGTCCCACTTATCATTATTATTATTGTCTTTTATTAACCTTAAAAAATATTTTCCTGGATTAAGAAGTTTAAATGAATAATTTGAGTCCTCAACAGATTTATTATATGATCTAATAACCTTATTATCTTTTAATAATTCTAAAATAAATTCAGATGAATCTTCATATATAAGTTGAATAAAAATATTTCCATAATCCTCTACTTTTTTAGTAGATACCCTATAGTTTAGGGTATCATGAGTATTTCCCCAGAAATCTTTTAGAGTATTGGGAAGTAATTGAATATCATACATGTCATTAGGGATGAGCTTAAAATCAATTTCAACCCTATCGTAATTTTCATCAATTTTAATTTTAGCAGGGACAAGTGTTGAATCCTTTTTTCTGATTTTGACAAGAGAAGAATCGGATGAAACTATAGGGAGATTAGATTTAATTTTAAAAATATCAGTTAAATCAATGGCTCCTATTGTTATTTGAGTTATTATTAATGAATCTTTTATTGGATTTTTGAAATTTACCAATTCAGTTTTAATAGTGTCTTTAATGGGATATTCAAATTTCAAGGAATCAGTTTTGATCCCTTTAAACCAATAATTTAAAGTATCACTTTCTCTATTTTTATTAATAAGAAATTCAAATGATTTTGGCACATTACTTATTAATTTAAATTTTTGGTTTTCATAATCACCATAATAACCATGACCAATATGATGATTATTTATAAAAAAAGGGTTAGCCCATGAAAAGAGGGTTTTTTCTTTAAACATCTTTAATTCTATAATACTGTCTAAAGGAAGGCTAATAGGGGTATTTAAAAAGCCTATTTGATCAATGTTTTG
>CAYUZY010000074.1:0-10069 GCA_964448645.1 uncultured Flavobacteriaceae bacterium | reverse complement strand
AATTCTCTCCCATTGAGCAAAGGATTCATTATAAAAATCTATTTCTTTTTGAATTTGATTTATTAGTTTTTCTTGATTGCATATTTTCTCTAAATTATTTTCACATGATATTCCTTTTTCTTTTAACCACTGTAAGCAAAATTCAAAATTAGGTTGAATAATGGCAGAAGGCATTTTTTGATTCTCTCCAATCACTGCTATTTGTTCAATAAAAGAAGATTGTTTTATTAAGCTTTCTATAACTTGAGGTGCAATATATTTTCCTCCAGATGTTTTAAAAATTTCTTTTTTTCTATCAGTAATCGTCAAAAAACCATTACTATCAATTTCGCCAATATCACCTGTATGAAAATATTCACCAGTCATACATTGTTTAGTTAATTCTTTGTTTTTAAAATATCCAAGCATTATATTAGGTCCTTTACATAATATTTCTCCATCACTAGCTATTTTAATCTCAACACCCTCGATTACTTTTCCTACACTACCAATTTTAAACCCTTTATTTGATTTTTCATTAATAGTAATAGCTGGAGAAGTTTCGGTTAAACCATAACCTTCTACAATAATCATTTTTGCAGCACTAAAAATTTTAATTAATCTAGGTTGTAAAGCGGCACTACCAGATTGAATGTGAATTAGATTACCTCCTAAGGCTTCTTTCCATTTAGATAAAATTAATTTATATGCAATTTTTAGTTTTAATTGGTTAATTAAACTTTGATTTTTAAAAGGTTTATAATTTAATCCTACTTTAATAGCCCAATAAAAAAGCTTTTTTTTGAACCCATCTAATTCATCACCTTTTTCATAAAACTTATCAAAAACTTTTTCAAGTAATCTAGGGACAGCAGTTATTACATGTGGGTTAATCTCTTTTAAATTATCACCAATTGTTTCAAGAGATTCCGCAAAATAAACTTCAAAACTGTTAAAAATATATCCATACAATTGAGTTCTTTCGTATATATGACAAAGAGGTAAAAAACTTAGAGATTTGTGATTTTTGTTTGGTTGTAATCCTAATCTTTTTGAAGCTGAAATTACATTTGAAACTAAATTTCCATGACTTAGCATGACTCCTTTAGGAACGCCTGTTGTTCCAGATGTGTAAATTATCGTTGCTAAATTATCAGAATTAATTTCATTTTTTATATTATTGATTTTATCCAAATCATAATTTTCCCCTAAATCTAGAAGTTCTCCCCAGTTTTTGCAATTTGTGATTTGATCAAAACTAAAAATTTCTTTTAAAGATTTAACTTTATTTTTTATAGGTTTAATTTTATTTAAAACTTCAATATCTGAAACAAAGCAATATTTACACTCAGAATGATTTAAAATATATTCATAGTCCTTTGAAGTAATTGTTGGATATAATGGCACATTAATAGCTCCTATTTGAAGTATACCCATATCAATAATACTCCATTCAGTCCTATTTGTAGATGAAATTAAAGCTATTTTATCATTTGATTTAATTCCAAGCTTAATTAAAGCTTGGGATATTTTATGAGATTGATTAAAAAAATCTTTAGTAGAAATCGAAACCCATTTTGAATTATATTTTGAACTAAGGGATTTTTCAAGAGATCCATTATTAAGCTGATGTTCTAAAAACTCAAAAATTCTAGTAATCTCCATATTTTCTTTTCATGCAAAATATGAATTTTTAACTAATTTGAAAATAAATTATTTTGAAAGCCAATTATAAGCATTAACAAAGGCTTCATACCAAGGCGAAATTTTGTGTTTAGAATTGTTTGGATAATATCCCCAATTCCATGGGAAAAGTGATCGTTCAAGGTGGGGCATCATTACTAAATGTCTTCCATTTTCACTAGATAGCATAGCAGCATTATAATCTGAACCATTCGGATTAGCTGGATAATTAGAATAATGATATTTTGCAGGTATTTGATAATGATCTTCCTTTAATGGTAATAAAAATTTGCCTTCTCCATGGGCTGCCCATATTCCTAGAGTTGTTCCCTCTAAGCTTTTCATCATTATTGAATTGGACGGTTGAATCTTTACTGCAGTAAAAATACATTCAAATTTTCCAGAATTATTGTGAGTCATTTTAGGTTTATTTTTATCTAAAGGGTTTATTAGATTTAATTCAATAAAAAGTTGACATCCATTACAAACTCCGATTGACATAGTATCATTTCTTTTAAAAAAATTAGTTAAACTTTTTTTTGCCTTTGAATTAAAAAGAAAAGAACCTGCCCATCCTTTTGCTGAACCTAAAACATCGGAGTTTGAAAATCCTCCAACTCCAGCAATGAATTGAATTGATTCTAAATTTTCTCTTCCTTCTATCAGATCGGTCATATGGACATCAATTACATCAAACCCTGAAATATGAAGAGCATATGCCATTTCTCTTTCAGAATTACTTCCTTGATCTCTAATTATAGCAGCTTTTATTCTTTTTTTATTTTTAAAGTTATTTACTAATCCTTTGAAGTTTTTTGGAAAAGTGAATTTTAATGGTTGAATTTTATAATTTTTTTCTCTTTCTGAGGATAAATTATTTTTTGTTTGATAGCTGTCAAATATTTTTGAAGTTGAATACCAATTATCTCTAAAACTATTGATTTTAAAATTGAAATTATCATTAAAATTTTTAATAATTAGTTTACTATTTGAAATCACTTTACCTATATGTATACATTTAATTTCTTCCTTTATAAAATACTTTGTTAAATTAATTTTAGATTGTAATAGAATTCCTGAGTTTTCAGAAAAGAAAACTTTTACACAATCTTTTTCATTTAAAGATGTTAAATCTAGATTTAATCCTAAATTATTGCTTGGAAAACACATTTCTAAAAGAGAAGCTATTAAACCTCCAGATGAAATATCATGACCAGAACTAATTTTTTCATTACTAATTAAATCTTGTACAGAATTAAAACATTTTTTAAAATATTTAGGATTTTTTATTGATGGAGTTTTATTACCGATTTTATTTAAAATTTGGCCAAAAGAGCTACCGCCAAGATAATATTTATCCTTTGACAGGTTTATATAGTATAAATCTCCTCCATTTTTTTTAAGATTAGGAGTAACAACTTTTTTTATATCTGCACATTCACCAGTAGCTGATATTATTACAGTCCCGGGAGCTCTAACGATAGATTTTTTATATTCTTGTTGCATTGATAAGGAGTCTTTTCCGGTGGGTATATTTATCCCTAATGAAATTGCAAAATCTGAACAAGCCTTTACCGCATAATAAAGTCTTGAATCTTCACCTGGATTTTTACATGGCCACATCCAATTTGCAGATAAACTTATAGAATTAATTTTATTGGTTAATGGGGCCCAAATAATATTTGTAAGACTTTCTGCTATTGAGTTTATACTCCCTTTTTTTGGATTTATAATTGCACTTACAGGTGAATGGCCAATTGAAGTAGCAATTCCTTTTTTTCCAGAAAAATCTATTGCCATCACTCCACAATTACTAAGAGGTAGTTGTAACTCCCCAATAGTTTGTTGTTGAGCAACTTTTCCTGTAACGCATCTATCAACTTTGTTTGTAAGCCAATCTTTACATGCTACTGACTCTAATTTTAAAACATTTTTAATATAATATTTTATGTTTTTTTCTAAATATTTTATTTCTTTATATGATTTTTTTAAAGTTTTATCTTTCATTATAGTTTTTGGAGGATTTCCAAATAATGAATCAAGATTAAGATCAATTGGTTTTTTTTGAGTAGAATCATCAATAAAAATAAAATTTATATTATTTTTTACTTTTCCAACCTTATAAAGAGGAGCTCTTTCTCTTTTAGCAATTGATACTAATAGGTTTAAATCAGAAGGGTCAATAATTAAACCCATTCTTTCTTGAGACTCATTGCCAATTATTTCTTTAAAAGAGAGAGTTGGATCTCCTAATGGAAGTTTATTTATGTGAATAGTACCACCATTGTTTTCTACTAATTCTGAAAGACAATTTAAATGTCCTCCAGCTCCATGATCATGAATTGAAATAATTGGATTTTCTCCTAATTCAATTAGACTTCTTATAGTATTGGCAACTCTTTTTTGCATCTCAGGGTTTGATCTTTGAACAGCATTTAATTCTATTTCATTTTCAAAAGCTCCAGTGTTAGAAGAAGAAACAGCTGCACCACTCATTCCAATCCTATAATTATCTCCTCCTAATATAATTATTATATCATTTTTTTTTGGTAATTTTTTTTGAGCTTGATTTAAGTTTCCATAACCAATACCCCCAGCAAGCATAATTACTTTATCATATCCCCATTGAAGATCTTTTTCTTTATGTTCGAAAGTAAAAACAGACCCTGAAATCAGAGGTTGACCAAATTTATTTCCAAAGTCTGACGCTCCATTTGAAGCTTTAATCAAAATCTCAATAGGTGTTTGATAAAGCCATTTTCTTTCAGAAATATTTTCTTCCCAAGGTTTCTTTTTTCCTACTCTAGAATATGGCGTCATGTAAACAGCTGTTCCAGCCATCGGAATTGAGCCTTGGCCTCCAGCCATTCGGTCTCTAATTTCTCCTCCTGATCCAGTAGCTGCACCATTAAAGGGTTCAACTGTAGTAGGGAAATTGTGAGTTTCTGCTTTTAAAGAAATTACACTTTTAATTTTTTTCGTAACATATTCACTTGGAATTTCAGCTTTTGAAGGAGCAAATTGATTAATTTCTGGACCTTTAATAAAAGCTACATTATCTTTATAAGCAGATACAATTTGATTTGGATTAGATTTAGATGTTTTTTTTATTAAATCAAAAAGGCTTTTTTTCTGTTCAATTCCATCAATAATAAAACTGCCATTGAATATTTTATGCCTACAATGTTCAGAATTTACTTGAGAAAACCCAAAGACTTCAGAATCGGTAAGTGGTCTATTTAATTTTTTAGATAATTTATTTAAATAATCTATTTCATCTTTATTAAGAGAAAGCCCTTCATTTAAATTGTAGGAAGAGATGTCTTTTATTTTTTTTATTTTTTCAGGAATTGTACTTATTTTAAAAATATTTTCATCAAGCACTTCAAATTTATTTAGAAGCATTGGATCATATTTTTCTTTATTAATTAATTTTTTATATTTTTCAATTCTATTGACACCTTTTATTCCCATATTTTGAACAATTTCTACAGCATTTGTACTCCAAGGAGAAATCATATTAGAGTATGGCCCAATAAATGGTCCCTTTATTTTCTTACTAGTAATAATTTTATGACCGAATAACCACTGGAATTTTTTTAAATCTTCAGAAGATATTTTTGTTTTTGATTTGATGACATATATAGTATTTTTTATATTGCCGAAGAAAGAAATCATTTAATTAAATTATGATTATGTAAAATTAAATCATTTGATAGATTTAAATAAAGTTAAAGACTTTACATTTTAATTATTTTTCATCTAGTTATTCACATTCATTAATTATTGACTAGATAAAACCCGATATATTTGAATCGTATTATTTTAATTAAAAATAATTTTTTTTACTATTTTCCCCTGTAGATCTTCATTAATTTCATTTAAAAGATTTTCTTTATTAAAGTTAAGTTCATTTCTAAGAGGAGCAGATTTTAATTTGATGTATAAATTTCCATTTACAAATTTCATATTCGTAGTATAAGAAATGATATTTTTACCGACAATTTTTTTCCAACTAGTTATTACTTTTATATTATTAATCCCATCAATTAATTGATCTTGATTTATAATGTCTTTGATTACAGTGGAAACCTTTTTAATTTTATAGCTTTTTGTCATTTTAAAAAATTATAATTCGAAAATTGAATATTCAGATTTGTTTTTTGATAATGCATTAACGGTTCTGTCATAATGAGTGTCAGTTATAAAAATTTGCCCAAAATTATTTTGTTTAACCTTTTCAATAATTAATGAAACTCTTTCTTGATCTAATTTGTCAAAGGCATCGTCAAATAAAAGAATAGGTGAATTTCCAGTTTGGGATTTTATAAAAAAATATTTAGCAAGTTTTAATGAAACTAAAAAAGTTTTTTGTTGGCCTTGACTTCCATATTTTTTAATAGAGTGATTTTCAATTGAAAAAATCAAATCATCTTTATGAATTCCATTTGTTGTATGTTGATTAATTTTATCAATATTTAAATTTTTAGTAAAAATTTCTTCAATATTATTTTCTATTAAATCACTTTTATATTCTATATCAACAATTTCTTTTTTATTGTTAATGTCATTATAAATTTCTTTAAAAATTTTAATAAAATTAGCTATAAACTCTTTTCTTTTTTTAAAAATAGGTTTATTAAGTTTAATTAATTGATGATTATATATCGATAATGTTTCTTTATCAAAAGTTTGATTTACTGCAAAATATTTTAAAAGACTATTTCTTTGAGAAAGAACTTTTTTGTATTCAACCAAATTTTTAAGATATATTTTGTCAACTTGCCCTATTATAGAATCAATAAATTTTCGTCTAATAAAACTCCCATCTGATATTAAGTCTTGATCTATTGGTGATATCATGACTGTTTGAATTAAACCTATATGATCATATATTTTTTTATATTTTATGGCATTTCTTTTAATAATCTTTTTTTCTCCTTTTTTTAATCCACAAATTATTTTTTCAATTTTTTCATTTTTTTTAAAATGCCCTTCAATTGCAAAGAAGTCAGATTCAAAATTAATATTTTGAAAGGATAATGGATTAAAGTAACTTTTGCCATATGCTAGATGATAAATTGAATCTAAAATATTTGATTTTCCAATACCATTGTTACCTATAAAGCAATTGATTTTAGATTCAAAATTAAATTTTTTGCTACTAAAGTTTTTATAATAAGAAAGATTTAAAAAATTTAAAAACATATCAAAATGATAATATTTAATTGTTTAACAAATATATTGTTATGAATTTATTAAAAGTTAATTTATTATTGATTTTATATTTAATGGAAAAAATTATAATTCTTGAATACCAATGCTTTAATTAAGAAAAAAAAATTAATTTTGAAAAAAATAATTTAATGGCTACTTATAAAAGAAGAGGTTATAAAAAATCTATTTCAATATCTAAGGATGATAGTTTAGTTGAAGAAAGTAAAACTGCTGAAGTCTTTGAAAAACTTGATGATACAGCATCAAAAACTGAAGAGTGGGTATCTAAATATCAGAATATAATTTTGGGTTTAATAGGGGCGGTAGTTTTTTCAGTATTATCTTACTTAGGTTACACTAAATTTATTTTAGAACCAAAAGCTAAGGAAGCAATAAGTGAATTAAATCAGGCTCAGATTTACTTTGATTTAGCCTTAAATTCTGTGCAATCAGATTCACTTTTTTTAAGATCTTTAAATGGGGGAGAAGGAAAGTACGGTTTTATAGATATTATTGAAAATTACAGTAATACTCCTGCAGCTAAATTAGCTATTTATAGTGCTGGTATGGCTTATTTAAATCTTAAAGACTACGATAATGCGATTTATTATTTAGATCAATTTGAGGGTGATGACATTTTATTGAGTGCGTTGTCAAAAGGTTCAATAGGTGATGCTTTTGTTGAGATTGGACAATTGGAAGATGCTTTTGATTATTATATAGAGGCTTCAGAAGTAAGTGAAAATTTATTTAGTACTCCAAAATATTTGTATAAAGCTGCAATTACGGGTTCTAAAATAGGCAAAATCAATCAATCTATTAATTTGTTAAAAAAAATTAAAAAAGATTTTCCTGAATCTGACCAATCAGGGTATGTCGAGGTTCAAATTGGCCGTCTTGAAACATCATTGAAATAGATGTCTAGAGTTGAAAAAAATAAGAATTTAAATAATAATATAGATTTAAACGGTAGTTCATTAAAAATATCTATTGTAGTATCTCAGTGGAATTCACAAATTACAGATTCTTTATATAAAGCTTCTTGTTCAAAGCTTAAAAAACTTGGCGTTAAAGCTGAAAATATTAAAAGAATTAATGTTTCTGGAAGTTTTGAACTAATTTTTGGTTGTAAAATTGCAATAAAGGGCAATCCGGACTCTATAATAGCCATTGGCAGTTTAATTAAAGGTGAAACAAAACACTTTGATTTTATATCTAATGCAGTAACAAACGGTATTAAAGATTTAAACATTTTATTTGATATTCCTGTTATTTTTTCAGTTCTGACAGATAATAATATAGAACAAGCAATTAATCGTAGTGGAGGTAAGTATGGAAATAAAGGAGAAGAAGCTGCAATTGCTGCTGTTGAAATGGCTTTACTAAATAATAAAAAGGTTTAGAATTAAAATTTCTAAATTAGATCTAATGAATATTTTAAATCCATTTAAAAAGAAAAAAAACAGAAGATTTAATTATACACCTAGATACTACTCTGGAAAATCAATAGGTAATATTTATGAATTTGATTCAAAATTTTATAGATATAGAGAGACTTTTAATGCCAATGATTTTAAAGAAAAGTGGGATGCTGAAAGATTAAAAATGAGAACAAGGAAGAATAGGAGTATTTCTTTAAGATTAATATTAATAATTCTATTATTAACTTTTATTTCATTTTATATTTTAGGTTTTGATATTTCAATATTCTATTCTAAAAGTTAAATGGATGTAATTAAAATTTTGCCGGAAAATATTGCAAACCAAATTGCTGCTGGAGAGGTGATTCAAAGACCTGCCTCTGTTTTAAAAGAACTTATTGAAAATTCAATTGATGCCAAGGCTTCTTATATTCAAATTATTATAAAGGATTCAGGGAAAACTCTTGTTAAAATTATTGACGATGGAGTTGGATTGTCAATAATTGATTTAAGAGTTTCTTTTCAGAGACATTCAACTTCTAAATTAAAGAGTTCTAAGGATTTATTTAAAATTAAAACTAAAGGCTTTAGAGGAGAGGCTCTTTCATCAATTTCTTCTATTTCTGAAATTGAAATACATACAAAACAATCAAAACAGAAATTAGGAAATATGATTATAATTCATGGCAATAAAATTGATGAAGAAGGAGTTTCTTCTATAGAAAAAGGAACTTCGATTAATGTCAAAAAGATATTTTATAATGTTCCTGCAAGAAGAAATTTTTTAAAATCAAATAATGTTGAGTTAAAAAAAATTATTGATGAATTCCATAGATTAGCATTATCTCATCCAGAAATTAAATTTACTTTTCATCATAATAAAACAGAGATATTTAACCTTCCGTCTTCTAAAATTAAAAATAGAATTTGTTCAATTTTTGGTAATAAAATTAATGAGTTTTTAGTTCCAATAAAAGAAAGAACTTCAGTTGCAAATATTGATGGATATATAATAAAGCCAGATTTTGCAAAAAAAACTAGAGGTCATCAGTTTTTATTTGTTAATAATCGTTTTATTAAAAGTCCATTTCTTCATCACGCAGTAGTTTCGTCATATGAAGGATTATTATCTGATAAATTTCATCCTGGATATTTTATTTTTCTTACTGTTGATCCAAGTAAAATTGATATTAATATACACCCAACTAAAACCGAAGTTAAATTTGAAGAAGATCAAAGTATCTTTGCTATTTTAAAGTCTTCAATTAAGCATTCTTTAGGTGTTTTTCAAATAACACCTTCAATAGATTTTGACAATAATTCTATTATTGAAACACCTTATGATTTTAAAAATAAAAAAACTAATTATCCAACTCTTGAGATTGATTCAAGATTTAACCCTTTTTTAAAATCTGAAACTGAAGACATAAACTCTTCTATTGACTTTTTTGAAAAAAATAATCCTGAAGCGAATTTGTTTTCTGAAAATAATGATTCTAATAAAAAATTATTAAATTTTATAGAATCTCAAAAATCTTTTCAACTTTTTTTTAAGTATATAGTTTCTCCCTTAAAATCAAGTTTAATTTTAATTAATCAAAATCGTGCTCATCAAAGAATTTTATATGAAAGATTTTTGTCAGGAATTACATCAAGAAAAATAAATAGTCAAAATTTAGTGTTTCCAATAGAAATTGATTTTAAAAATTTATCACCAATAATTTTTAAAAAGAATAGTGAAATTTTAAAATCTTTAGGTTTTAAGATAC
>CAYUZY010000073.1:0-10162 GCA_964448645.1 uncultured Flavobacteriaceae bacterium | reverse complement strand
AAACTTAAAACTAACACAAGAGAAATTTTTCTGTTTTTTTTAAGAAATTCAGGATTAACAATACCAACTTTAGTTAAAAAATAAATAATTATTGGAAGCTCAAAAATAATACCTGAGGCTAGGACAGAGGCTCTTACTAAACCAATATAACTACTTAAATCAAAATCATTAAAAATTTGATCACTTACTGAATAAGTTCCAAGAAAATTGATTGATAAAGGGGTGACAATATAATATCCAAATAAGACTCCAATAAAGAAAAGTGTTGAAGAAATAAAGATAAATCCTTTAGCACTTTTCTTTTCTTTGTCATAAAGACCAGGACTAATAAATTTCCAAAATTCATATATAACATAAGGAAAAGCTATAATAAACCCAGATAAGATTGAAGTCCATAAGTGTGCAGAGAACTGTCCAGAAACTGTTCTGCTTTGAATTCTAAATGGAATTTCCTCAATACAGAAAGCACTGCCTTGTCCAAGATTTTGAGATATTGAACAGAACAATTGATAGGTAAAAAAATCTTTATTTTTTGGGCCAAAAATTATTACATCGAAAATAAAATCTTTAAAAATAAATGAAATAGATCCAAAAAATAAAATAGCCAAAACGGCTCTAAGAAGATGCCATCTTAATTCTTCAAGGTGTTCTAAAAAAGACATTTCATCATTATTGCTCATAATTAAAACCCTTCTTTAATTAAATCTAGAATATGAACTATTCCTATATAAGAGTTGTTTTGGTCTACAACGACAATATGATTTATTTTTTTCTTACTCATTAATTTTCTTGCTTTACTAGCTAAAAAGTTTTTTTCTTTTTTAATGGGATTTTTAGTCATTATTTTTTCAGCAAATATGTGTTTGATTTCATCAAATTTTTGTAACATTCTTCTTATGTCTCCATCTGTAATTATCCCAGCAATTTTTTTGTTTTTAATAACAATTGTAGCTCCTAGTCTTTTAGAAGAGATTTCATTAATTACAGTTTGAATTTTATCGTTATAATTAACAATAGGTTTTTCTGTTTTATTAATTAGTTCACCCAATGTCATTGTCAAGGACTTACCAAGTTGTCCTCCAGGATGTAGCTCTGCAAAATCTTTAGTGTTAATATTATTTAAACTTAATAAACTCATAGCAATGGCATCACCAATAGCTAATTGAACAGTAGTACTCGTAGTTGGAGCAAGATTGTTAGGGCATGCTTCTTTTGTAACATGAGTATAAATAACATAATCAGATTTTTTTGCTAGAAAAGAATCTAGTTTTGCAGTTAAACCTATTAAAATATTGTTTCTTTTTTTTATTACTGGTACTAACATTTTAATTTCAGGAGAATTTCCGCTTTTAGATAAGCATATGACAATATCATCTTTTTGTATTATTCCTAAATCTCCATGCATCGCATCAGATGCATGTAAAAAAATTGATGGGGTTCCAGTAGAATTTAATGTTGCTACAATTTTCATTCCAATTATGGCACTTTTTCCAATCCCAGTAATTATTAACTTGCCTTTATTCTTATGAATTAAATAAATAATCTTTTCAAAATCATAATTTATGCTTTCAATTAATTTTTTTATTGACTTAGCTTCTAAATTTAATGTTTCGATAGCTATTTTTTTTATTGATAGTTTATCGTTCAATTTTAATTTTTTATGTTTTGAGTTAGAATTTATTTGTATTATATTGTATATACAAATTTAGATAAATTTAAATACTTACCCTTTTTTTAATGACTGATGGTGAACTTGATGAATTTCTGAAAAAAAAATTTGGATTTTCAAACTTTAAAGATCTTCAAAAAGATATAATAAAAAATATTTTAAATGATAAAAATAGTTTTGTTATTATGCCAACTGGCGGAGGAAAATCTTTATGTTATCAATTTCCAGCTTTGATTAAGGAAGGTACATCTATTATTGTATCTCCCCTGATTGCTTTAATGAAGAATCAAGTTGATTCAATAAGAGGCTTTTCCACTTCTAATGGAGTAGCTCACGTTTTAAACTCATCTTTAAATAAAACACAGGTTAAAGACGTTAAAAACGACGTTATAAATGGAGTTACAAAGCTTTTATATGTTGCACCTGAGTCTCTTGCGAAAGGTGACAATATTAATTTTTTCAAATCAATTAAAATTTCATTTTTAGCTGTAGATGAGGCTCATTGCATATCTGAATGGGGCCATGATTTTAGACCTGAGTATAGAAATATTAGAAAAATTTTAGATCAGTTCAGCAAAAAAATTCCAATAATTGCACTTACAGCTACAGCAACTCTTAAGGTTCAAGATGATATAATGAAAAATTTAGGAATTATAAATGCAAGTGTTTATAAAGCTTCATTTAATAGACCAAATTTATATTATGAAGTAAGGCATAAAAATTCAACTATTGATTCAGAAATTATAAAATTTATAAATAAGAATAAAAATAAATCCGGAATAATTTATTGTTTGTCAAGAAAAAAAGTTGAAGAATTAGCCGAAACACTTATTGTAAATAAAATTAATGCTTTACCATATCATGCGGGTTTAGATTCAAAAACTAGGGTAAGGAATCAAGATAGTTTTTTACAAGATGATTGTGATATAATAGTAGCCACTATAGCTTTTGGAATGGGAATAGATAAACCTGATGTTCGTTTTGTAATTCATTATGATATACCAAAAAGTATAGAAAGTTATTATCAAGAAACGGGAAGAGCTGGTAGAGATGGAGGAGAGGGACATTGTTTAGCATTTTATTCATACAAGGATATAGAAAAATTAGAAAAATTTCTTTCTGGAAAGCCAATAGCAGAAAAAGAGATAGGATTAGCTTTATTAGATGATATGTTGACTTATTGTGAAACTTCTGTGTCAAGAAGAAAATTTATTTTACATTATTTCGGTGAAGAATTTGATAATGAAATAGATGATGGGGGGGATATGGATGATAATGTAAGATTTCCAAAAGAGAAAATTGAGTCTAAAGAAGAGCTTCTTGTTTTGTTAAATACTGTTGTTGAAACAAATCAAAAATATAAATTTAAAGAAATTATAAAAATTTTATTAGGAGAGACAAATGCATTGATTATTTCTCATAAAACTCATGAAAAAGATATTTTTGGAAAGGGAAGATTAGATGATAAAGACAAATCTTATTGGAAATCACTTCTTAGACAATCAATTGTTTTTGGTTTTTTAAATAAAGATGTAGAAGATTATGGTGTAATAAAGATAACATCTAAAGGGAAGGGTTTTATTAAAAGACCATTAAGTTTTTTGATTAGTAAAGACCAAGATTTTGATCAAAATTTAGATGTTTCTAATAATATTCAAAAAATTAACGTAGATTCAAATTTAATGAAGATCTTACTTAAACTTAGAAAAGAAGTTGCTAAAGATAATAATGTACCTCCTTACACTGTTTTTCAACAATTTTCATTAGATGATATGTGTTTAAAACACCCAATTACTGAAGAGGAAATGATAAATATTGTTGGAGTAGGGGAAGGTAAAGCAAAAAAGTATTCCAAAAAGTTTATAGATTTAATTAAAAAATATGTTGATGAGAATGAGATTATTAGAGCTGATGATTTAATTGTTAAATCTACTGGTCAAAACTCTTCAATGAAATTGTTTTTAATTCAAAATATTGACAGAAAATTACCTTTAGATGATATAGCTTCATCAAAAGGCGTCTCAATGAATAAATTAATTTCTGAAATGGAAACAATTGTTTTGTCAGGTACAAAATTAAATATTGATTATTGGATAGATGATATTTTTGATGATGATCAATTAGATGAATTAAACAATTATTTTTTAAATTCAGAAAGTGGATTAATTAATGATGCATTAGATGAATTCGAGGGAGATTATGAAGAAGAAGAAATTAGATTATTTAAAATAAAATTTTTAACAGATATAGCTAATTAAAATTTTACAATTATGATAGATGGTGTTTACGCAAATATTTTAACTAAAAAAGGAAATAAAAAAATTAAATTAGAATATATTAAAGCACCTATAACGGTTGCTAATTTTGTTAATCTAGCTGAAGGAAAAACAATTAATAATTTTAAAGATAAAGGAGTTCCATTTTATGATGGATTAAGTTTTCATAGAGTTATTAATGATTTTATGATTCAAGGGGGGTGTCCTGAAGGAAAAGGTACCGGTGATCCGGGATTTAAATTTGATGATGAATTTCATGAAGATTTAAAACATGATAAGCCCGGTACATTGTCTATGGCTAATTCTGGACCAAACACTAATGGAAGTCAATTTTTTATCACTCATAATCCAACAGCTTGGTTAGACGGAAAACATAGTGTTTTTGGATATGTTGTTAGTGGTCAAGAGATAGTTAAAAAAATTGAAAATAATGATAAAAAAAATAAAATTAAAATTGAAAAAATTGGAAATTCTGCAAATAAATGGGATTCTGTTAAAATTTTTGATGATTACATAAGAAATAAAGTAATTGAAAAAGATAAAACAGATAAAGAAGAGCTTGATAAAATTATCTCTATAACTAAAGGAATGGAAAAAGCTAAAAGCGGTTTATTTCATTTAATTGATAACAAAGGAAATAATGATTTTCCATCTATAGGTTCTACTGTATCTGTTCATTACAAGGGTAAGTTAATAGATGGTACTGTTTTTGATTCTTCTTATCAAAGAAAGAATCCTATTTCATTTGTATTAGGTAAAGGTCAAGTTATTAAAGGGTGGGATGAAGGGATTTTAAAAATCGCAAAAGGAGGGTCTGCAAAACTTGTAATACCAAGTAATCTAGCATATGGAGAAAATGGAGCTGGAGGAATAATTCCTCCAAATTCAACTCTTATTTTTGATGTGGAACTTATTGATTTTTTTAATGCCACTTAATGTTACATCCCATACTTGGATATTGTTTGATGTTAATCTCTTTATTAATTAATAGGTGGTCTAGTGCATTATGAAGATCTTTTCCAGTAACTGCTTTTTCGTTTCCAGGTCTAGAATCATCATATCTTCCTCTATAAACTAGTTTTAAATCTTTATCAAATAAATAAAAGTCTGGTGTACATGCAGCGTCATATTTTTTTGCTATTTCTTGAGATTCATCATATAAATAAGGAAAAGAAAAGTTTTTATCAAGCGCAAAATTTTTCATTTCTTCTGGCCCATCTTGAGGGTGAGTTTTAATACTATTGCTTGAAATTGCAATTGTATTTATCTCTTTGGTCAGGTATTTTTTAGCTGTTTCGACTAGTTGTTCTATTAGATGAATTACATAAGGGCAATGATTACATATGAAAATAATTAGAGTTCCTTTTCTCCCAATTAATTCAGATAAATTATAATTTTTTTCATCTACAGTATTAGGTAGGTTAAATTTTGGAGCTATTGTCCCTAATGGGAGCATGTAGGATTCTGTTAAAGACATTTTTTTAAAACTAAAATACTATTTTTACTTGATTATTATAATTAAATGTTTGATTATTCATTATTTAAAGAATTAGATATTAGAATAGGGACAATTATTTCTGCTAATAAATTTCCAGAAGCTCGAAATCCTTCATATAAATTAAAGATTAATTTTGGAAAATATGGAATTTTAAGAAGTTCTGCTCAAATAACTAAATTATATAAACCTCAAAATTTAATAAACAAACAAATTGTTGCGGTAATTAATTTAGGTTCTAGAAAAATTGCAAATTATGAGAGTGAATGTTTGATTCTGGGAGCTGTAGATAAAGAAAATGTTTTCCTTTTAAAACCCAAGGAGAAAACATTAAAAGGGGAATGTGTATTTTAATTACATTTCATTAGAAAGAAAAATAGAATTAGTTAAAATCCTATTTGTGCCATACCAAAAGGCCCTAAAATTTGTATTATCCGTTAAAGCTATAACCTTACCTTTTCCATAATTAAATATTTGTAGTGGAACTGAATTTTTTATAAGCTTAAGATTTTTATTAGAAATATAGCCGCTTAATAAAGGGTCTGATTTATATATTATTGGATTCTTATAACTTGTGTCATTTGCTTTGATAAATATTTCTGTATTTCTAAATATTGGCAGATTAGATCCAGAAACCCCAAAATTTATTGGGTGACTTCTGTCAATTTTTGTGTCAAAAATAGCTCCTCCAATTTTTTGAGCTCCTAAAAATAAATTTTTTTGATCATAAGTGATTTTTTTTGGTTTTAAATCATTGGATAAAAAATTTACATTAATAAAATTATTATTATTTAACCACTTTACAGAATCTCTATAGCCAATTAAAACACCCCCATTTTTTACAAAATTTTTAATTTTTTCAGTATTATAATCTAATTTATTACCTGAATAACTAGGCATAATTAAATGTGAATACTTATTCAACTCAATTCTGTCAATAATTCTTATATCTAATTTGGTTACTTTAATATTGTGCCTAGTATCGAGTAAATGCCATATTTCACCTGCATCATAACTTCTTATACCTGGCCCAACAAGTAATCCAACTTTTACATTATTTACTGTTTTAAATTTTCTTGAACCTAAATCTATTCCTTCAGCTAAACCTGTATTTAATCCATATATTTTAATATTTGTCGATTTAGAAAATTGATTTAATTTTTCGTATAACGTATTTTCATCAAATGATTGATTTTGGACTGGAATTAAATAAGTTCCATAATCATATACTTTTCCATCAATTTTAAAATTTGACAAACTAACTTTAACTCTAATTTCATTTTCTAATAAAAGGTTTAATAATTTTGGAGAAAAGTAATCATGAGCTTCAAATAAATAGGCGTAATTTGATTTTTTATCTACTGAACCATTTAAATATTCATTAATGTCTGTAACACTTTTTCCTAAATTAAGATTTGAATTTTCATAAGTAAAATTTAAATTATACGCATATGGAAATGTCCAACCTGAAACATCATAAAATAAACTGTCTTTGAATTTTTTTTGAGTATTAAAAATGGCCTTAATTAATTTTGATTTTTTTTGTTTTATAGGAATAACAAAACTTTTATTTTTATTGAAAATAACTCCATTTTTGGAAATTGATTTTTTTAACTCATGAACTTTAATGTCATGATTTTTTAGAGTTTTAACTAGATTAATTGTTGAGGATAAATCTTTAGAACTTCCAAAAACAATTGTTTTATTTTTTTCCTTTTTATTTTCAAGTCTTACATTAGAAAAAAAATCCCTAAAGTATTTTAATATTTCTATTCTCATATTAACAGCAGCCTCTAGAGTTGAAAAAGTTGCAGTTAATTGATTTTTAATTGTGAAAGGGAATGTTAAAATTCCATTATCACTCTCTTGTATATGACCTCTTGAACTAGCTTGTTCAAATAAAATTCCAATTCCACCATTTACATCTGGATAAGTTGAACCTTTACCATAGTAAAAATCATCATAATCTTCTTCAGAGTAATAAAGAGATCCAATTTTGTCAAATGCTTTAGAATGAAATTCTCCTATTTTCTTAGTTATTTTTTGATTTTCAATAGGAGTTAAAGGGTTTACTCTTTGAGGAATTCCAGGTTGAAAAAAGAAAGTTGAATTTGTGCCCATTTCATGATGATCTGTTAAAATATTAGGCATCCATTCATTATATGTTTTTAATCGCGCAACAGTTTCAGGGTGTTGAGCTGGTAACCAATCTCTATTAAGATCAAACCAATAATGATTAGTCCTTCCTCTGGGCCAAATTTCATTATATTCTCTATCATTAGGATCGGAATTTAATATCATATTTTTATTTGTATTTGCCCAATAAGCAAAACGCTGTAATCCATCTGGATTAAAACTAGGGTCAAATAAAATAATTAAATCATCAAGCATTTGTAAAGTTTCTTCCGATTCACTAGCGACAAGATGGTATAAAGAAAGAATACTAGAGTTTGAACCGCTAGGCTCATTTCCGTGAATTGAAAAACCTTGATAAACAACAAGAGGAATATTTTTTAAATCTATTTTTTCAGAATTTACTTCAGTAAGTTTAATGTGATTTTTCCTTATTAAATCTAGTTTTTTGTGGTTTTTTGGACTAGTTATTTTAAGAAGTAAAATGGGTCTGCCTTCATAGGTTTGCCCTCTATTTTCAATTTGAACCCTGTCAGACAATTCGGAAATTTTATATAAATAATTAACTAATTTATCATGGGATATATGCCATTGACCAACTTCAAAACCTAATAATTCTTTAGGTTTTGGGATTTTATCATTATAAGGATGGTTCAAGTCTAAATAATAACTAAGATTAACTTGGCCAAATAAGAAAGAGGTAAATAAAAAAATAAAAAAACTATAGTATTTCATTACTATTCATCATATTCTATATCAGAAAGATCTGAATCTTCATCAGAAGATTTTTCATTTTCTTTTTTTTGAGGTGGTTTGTAATCTTTTTGATGTCTTTCACTTATAACCTCTTCTCCTTTTTCTTTAATTATGAAATTAATAGTTTCTTCAAAAAAAGCCTTAAAATCATTAAAATCTTCTTTATATAAATATATTTTATGCTTTTTATAATGAAATGATCCATCATCATTAGTAAACTTTTTACTTTCTGTAATGGTTAAATAATAGTCTTTAGCTTTGGTCTCTCTAACATCAAAAAAATAGGTTCTTCTTCCTGCTCTAAGAGTTTTTGAAAATATTTCCTCAACTTTAATTTCTTTTCTTTCTTCCATGATTTAATTTTATATATGTTAAATTTTGTTAAAAAATATTAATAAAACAAATTATATCTCTTTTTCTGTATTTTGTTTTTTGTATAATTTATTATAATATCCATTTTTATTTATAAGATTATTATGATTTCCTTGTTGAATAATTTCCCCTTTTTTTAATACTATAATTTTATTACAATGTTTAATTGAAGATATTCTATGACTAACTATAATAGTGGTTTTATTAGTTCTAATTTTTTTCAAATTTTTTAAAATTTTTTCTTCTGTTTTTATATCAACCGAGGAAAGAGAATCATCAAGAAGGAGTATTTTAGGATTCCTAATTATAGCTCTTGCCAAAGAGATTCTTTGAATTTGTCCTCCAGAGAGTGTTAAACCTCTCTCTCCAACAACAGTATTATATTTTTTCGGAAAACTCTCAATGTCAGTATTTACATTTGCATATGCTGCAGCTTTTTTAATTTCTTCCATATTACAGTTAATTTTTCCAAATTTTATGTTTTCACTAATACTTTCAGAAAATAAAAAAGGATTTTGAGGAACATATCCAATTTGAGAACGAAGTTTTTCAATATTTAAATCTTTTAAATTAATCTGATCTATGTAAATAGTTCCTGAATTAGGGTTATATATCCTAGTAATAAGATCTAAAATAGAGGTTTTGCCGGAACCAACTTTGCCAAGTATACCTATACTTTCACCGGAATTAATATTGAAACTTATATTGTCAAGAGCTTTTATTTTTGTTTCATTATATATTAAATTAATGTTTTTAAAAATAATATTTCCTTTTATATTTTTTAGTTCATTTTCACCACTTATAATTTCAGGTTTTTTATCTAAAAATTCATTTATTCTTTTTTGAGATGCCTCAGCTTGTTGAATAATAGATGTAACCCAACCTACAACTGTAACAGGCCATGTTAACATATTTACATAAATTATAAACTCTGCAACAACTCCAATTTCAATTTCTCCATTTATATATTGTTTTCCACCAATATATATTACTATTAAATTACTTATTCCAATTAAAAGTAGCATTAAGGGAAAAAACCAGGCTTGAACTTTTGCTAAACTTAAATTTTTTCTAAATGCTTTTAAAGAAAGTTCTTTAAAAATTGAATTTGTGTTTATTGTTAAGTTATATGATTTTATAATTGAGATTCCATTAAAGTTTTCTTGTGTAAAAGATGATAAATCTGAAAGCATTTCTTGAACTTTAGTACTCTTTATATTTATAATTTTACTTAGTTTGTAAATTATTATTGATAAAACTGGTAGAGGAATAATTGTGTATAAAGTTAGTTTTGGTGCTATAGAAAACATATAGGAAATTACTATTATAAAAAGTGTAATTGTATTTATGCTATACATTATTGCTGGACCAAAATACATTCTAACCTTGCTAACATCTTCACTTATCCTGTTCATTAAGTCACCGGTTCTGTTTTTTATATAGAATGATTGAGTTAGTTTT
>CAYUZY010000072.1:0-10254 GCA_964448645.1 uncultured Flavobacteriaceae bacterium | reverse complement strand
GGAGGGGGTATATCTAGTATAAATGATGTTGATATACTTCTAAAAAATGGAGCTGATAAAGTTTCCGTTAATTCATCTGCCATAAAGAATCCTCATTTAATTAATGAGATTTCTGAAAAATATGGATCACAATGTTTAGTAATTGCGATAGATGCAAAAAAAGTAAATTCAAATTGGATAGTTCATTTAATGGGAGGAAAGACTATTACAGAATTAAATTTGTTTGATTGGGCAATTGAAGCAGAAAAAAGAGGTGCTGGAGAAATTTTGTTTACTTCAATGAATAATGATGGCACAAAAGATGGTTATGCTAATCAAGCTCTATTAAGATTGTCTAAACTAATTAATATTCCACTTATAGCCTCTGGAGGAGCAGGCGAAATATATCACTTTATAGATGTTTTTAAACAAGGTAAAGCAGATGCAGCTTTAGCAGCAAGTATTTTTCATTATAATGAAATTTCAATAAATGAATTAAAAAAGAAGTTGAAAGCTGAAAAAATAAATGTTAGATTATAAATTTTAAACAATAAAAATGAAAATAGATTTTTCTAAAACAAATAATAAATTAATCCCTGCAATTATTCAAGATGATGAAACAAAATCAGTTTTGATGTTAGGTTACATGAATAAAGATTCAATAGAAAAAACAGAAAAAACAAAAAAGGTAACCTTTTACAGTAGGTCAAAGCAAAGATTATGGACTAAAGGTGAAGAAAGTGGAAATTATTTAAATTTTATTTCTATGAAAATTGACTGCGATAATGATACATTGTTGATTAAAGCTATACCTGATGGGCCAACATGTCATAAAGGATTTGATACTTGTTGGAAAGAAAACAATTATAATTCATATGGTTTTTTATCTGAACTTGAGAAAGTTATTGAGGATAGATATAATGATATTAACAATAAAAAAAGTTATATATCTTCATTATTTAAGAAAGGTATTAATAAAATATCTCAAAAAGTAGGGGAGGAAGCTGTTGAAACAATAATAGAAGTAAAAAACAATGACAAAGAAAGATTTTTAAATGAAAGTGCTGATTTATTGTTTCACTTATTAATACTTTTAAAGGCTAAGGGAGTAAAATTAGATGATGTTATCTCCGTTTTAAAATCACGTAATTAATTATTATTTTAAAAGTATAATGTTTAAGGTTTTAATCTATAATTTTTATGTATTAATTTCTATAATTGGTTTAAATCAAATAAATCAAGAAAAAATGCCTTTAATAATAGATGCTGACACGGCAAATGAATTAGATGATTTATTTGCTATTGCAAGAGCAGTTTCAGAACCTAAGTTTAATATTTTAGCAATAAATTCTGCACAATTTAATAATTCACCTTTAGCTACTTCAAATTCTGTAATGGAAAGTCAATTATTAAATGAGAAAATTTTAAGAATATTAAACAGAAAAGAAATTATTCTACCACTGGGATCAAATAAAAGACTTGTTGATTACGAATCTCCTCAAAGCTCAGAAGCTTCTGAATTAATAGTAAAAAAAGCACATGAAATGAAAAAAGGGGAAAAGCTTAATATAGCTGTTTTAGGCCCCTGTACAAATGTTGCATCTGCAATTATTAAAGACCCCTCAATTGTTCCAAAAATAAGAGTTTATTATTTAGGAATATGGCATAATCCAAAGACAAACTTTTATAATAAAAAGGAGTTTAATACAGGGAATGATCCTATTGCATTAGAAGTTTTATTAAATAGCAAAGGATTAGATTTTAATTTAATGTCTGCAACAACTTCTCAAAAACTTATTTTTTTAAAAGATGAAGTGGAATTAAATTTTTCAAATAATAGTTTTCTTGGAAGTTTATTAATAAATCGATGGAAATCTTTTAATAGATGGTGGACAAAAGAAGATCCAGAAAAAAAGAAATGGATTATGTGGGATTTAGCCTTAATTGAGGCTATTGCTTCTCCTGAATTAGCAATATCAGAGACTTTTTTTACACCGGATGAAAATCTTAAACGTGAAATAAAAATTTACACTTTAATTGATGTAATTGAGATGAAAAAGAAGTTTTGGAGTAATATAAAACGTTATAATTAAGTATAAAATGAAAGTAATATCGAAAAAATCTTCTTTATCTGAGGTTGAAAAATATTTAAAAAAAGAATTAAATATTTTTAGTTCTGATGAAAAAATTCTAAACATAAAAGTTCCAGGTGAGGGAAACATGAATGTTGTATTAAGAATAGAAACTAGTAAAACATCATTTATACTTAAACAATCCAGACCTTATGTAAATAAATATCCTGATATTAAAAATTCTGAAAAAAGAATAATAGTAGAAGATCAATTTTACGAGCTCATTATAAAATCCGAAATAAAAAAATTTTTTCCGAAAAAAATTGATTTTATAAAAAAAGATTTAATTCTATTAATAGAAGATCTTGGACAATGTAGAGATATGAGCTATTTGTATTCTAGTAAAAAAATAAATATAGATCATTTTAATTCCTTAATATATATTCTAGAATCTATCCATAAAACTAAAGTAAATTCATTTCCCTCAAATTCTTCTTTAAAAGAATTAAATCATCAACATATATTTGTTCTTCCTTTTCAAAAAAATGATTTTCAGTTAGATGATATTCAAAATGGTTTAAAAAAACTTTCAACTTACATAACCAATGATTCTAATATAAATGATGTTGTTAATCAAATAGGAGATATGTATTTAAAAGTTGGAAATACTTTATTACATGGAGATTATTATCCTGGCAGTTGGATGGAAAAGGATGATAGTGTATATGTAATAGATCCTGAATTTAGTCATTTAGGTTTTAAAGAGTTTGATTTAGGTGTTATGGCTGCTCATTTAACTATGATTACAGAAAGTGAAGATTATTTAAATAAAATAATAAAGGCTTATTCTGGAAACATAGACAAATCAATATTTTATAAAGTTTCAGGAATTGAAATTATTAGAAGAATTATAGGTTTAGCTCAACTGCCTTTGAATATGTCTTTAAATGTTAAAGAAAAACTGCTAAACATTTCTAAAAAAATGATATTGGGTTAATTTAATATTTTACTTATAATGACTTGATAATTGAAATCATGCATTTGTCAAATTAACTTGAGTTTAAAGTAGAATATTTTAATAATTTTAAGAAAATCATTTGAATATGCATTTCAGTTTTTCTCTAAAAAAATATTTTCTTCCTTTTATCATTATTTACATTACATATTCATGTAAATATTCAAAAACTAAATCATTATCCTTTAAGCATAATATAGTATGGATTGTTTATGAAGATCAATCTCCTGAATTTTTCCCTCAATATGCTAATGTTCCAATAAAGCTTCCAGCTATTCAATCTCTTGCTGAAGATGGAGTTGTTTTTACTAATATGCATACACCTGCTCCAGTTTGTGCACCAGCAAGAAGTGCAATTATAACGGGTATGTACCCAACAACTCTTGGAACTCATAATATGAGGACATATAATGCATATAAACCAGAGAATGAGGCTTCAATTGGTATTCCAAGCTATTCTCCTGATTTTCCTGATTATATTCGACCATTTACTGAGTATCTTAGAAATACTGGGTATTATTGCACAAATAATGCTAAAGAAGATTATAATTTTAAAATTACTAGTAATGCATGGGATGAATCAAGCCAAGATGCACATTGGATGAATAATCCTACTGACTCTCCTTTTTTTGCTGTTTTTAATGATCATCATATGCATGAATCAGGTCTATGGAGAGAAACTAATAATGAAATTCTTGTTGATAAATCAAAAATCACAATACCTCCATATTTTCCTGACACTAATATTGTCAGACATGATTTTGCTGTAAATTTTAGTAATTTAATTAGAGCTGATAAAAAAACTGCCAAAATTATAAGACAACTTAAGGACTCAGGTGAATATGACAACACATACATATTTTTCTATTCAGATCATGGAGGCCCATTTCCAAGACATAAAAGAGCAATTTATAATTCTGGAACAAAAGTTCCATTTATAATTAAACCTCCAAAAGGAGTTTCTATTAGTGCTAAAGCTGATCAATTGTTAAGTTTTATAGATTTGGCACCAACTATTTTGTCAATAGCAGGGGTTAAAATACCTTCTTATATACAAGGAAAAGCATTTTTAGGAGATCAAAAAGTAGAAGAAAATCAATTGCTTTTTTTTGCAACTGATCGTTTTGACGAAGTCATAGATAGGTTAAGGGCTGTTTCTGATGGAAATTATAAATATGTTCGAAATTATAATATTAATAAACCTCATGCATTAAACAATTCATATCGGATGCAAATCCCTATGATGAAAGAACTTCTAGATTTGTATAATAATGGAGAATTAAATGAAACTCAATCTCTATGGTTAAAAAAACCAAAACCAGCAGAAGAACTATATGATTTAAATGCAGATCCACATGAAATAAATAATATTATTAATTCTAATTATAATTCTGATCTTTTAGTTAAACTAAGAAAAGATTTAGATAATTGGGTGATTGAAACTAATGATTTGGGTGAATTTCCAGAAATAGAATTAATTCCAAAGAAATATTTAAAATAAAAACATGAATTACTAAATATAATTATGAATTTAGAAATTCAGCTAAAAGCCTATGAAAATGATGCACGCCTTTTTCTCTAGTAGGAGAGAAGCGCCCTGCTTTGTAAAAAGAGGAACTAATTCCTTTCTGAACACCCTCAACAACAATTTCATCCTCTCTTTCTACTTTATCTAAAATAGCTCCAGCTCCTTTATTTAATTTGGATTCATCATAAATGTAAGATCTAAAAGATACTTTTGTTTGGTTAATTGATATTGGTTTAACAATGTTTACTGACAAACCCCATGGGTAAAAGTTAAACATGAAATTTGGGAAAATCCAATAGTAGTATGCTGCAACATTTTTTCCATAATCAGGATGATCATTTGGCAAATCAAAAACTTCTTCACTAGAGTCTGTATAACCTATTTGAAGGTTCATTTTATCATATACAATTGTCTCGTAATTACCATAATCCAGAACATCATTAAGATCATCATGAACAAAAGGAATATGAAACCCTTCTAAGTAATTATCACAATAAAGAGCCCAATTAGAATTTACTAAATAATCTTTGCTCTTATTTTTATCTAGTTTGAATTGATTAATTGGAAGGAAACTAATCCTTTCATTAATAATTTTAATTATATCGCTAATCTCAAATTTTGGATTAATTCCTGCAAATAAAAACGGTCCTATACTTTCAATTCTAAATTCGTGTAAATGATCACATGTAGTAGGAAAGTCCTTTACATCTTGAAATTCAGGCATGGACATGAATTTTCCATTTAAATCAAACTTTCTTCCATGGTATCCACATACTAAATTTCTATATTTTCCTGGATCATTAATAACAATATTCCCCCTATGAGTGCATACATTAGAAAAACATTTAATTTCATCTTTTTCATTTCTAATTAAAACTAATGGTTCACTAAGAAAATTATCTAATAAAATAAATGGGTATGCACTTTTTGAAAGTGGAATTAAACTATTTTCATCACCAATAAAATGCCAGCATTTTAAAAATATATTATCCTTAACATTTGAAAAAGTTTCAGAGGATTTGTAAAACGATGAAGGTAAAGTTTTAGCTTCTTCAATATTAGGGTTTACATAGTATTTTTCCATTTCCTTATTTTCTTTTAAACCAAAAATAAAAGGGAATTCCTGCAATTAACATAATCATTCCTAATTTAATAGTTTCTATTCCACAACCAATTATTATCCAAATTGAAAAAATAAATGCTAAAAAAGAAATTATTAGTCGATAAAATTTTCTTTTTGATAATACTGCTAAGCTTGCTGTTGAGAACAAATAGGGAGTTATAACTGATAAAGTAGACAGTTTAATCATAAAAGTAAATGCTTCTACTAAAGTTTTCGAATAACTAAATAACAACAGAATAGAGATTAATAAACTAGATAATATAATTCCAAGAATAGGAGAATTATTACTATTAGTTTTTGAAAAAAACTTAGGAAATAATTTATCTTTAGATGCCGCCATAGGTATTTGACCTTGTATTAATATCCAACCATTCAATGCTCCTATAGTAGCTATTATAGCTCCTAAAGCAACCATTTTTCTTGAATAACCTCCTGCTATAATTTCTGCAGCATCAGCAAATGGAGCACTTGATTGGGCTAGAGTAGAGGGTGGTATTATTCCCATTATAGAAATACTACTTAGTATATAAATTATTATAGTAAATATTGTTCCATATAATGTTGCTTTTTTAATTATACTATTAGGTTTATATATTTTATCACTTGGAATTGTAGCACTTTCCATTCCTAAAAATGCGAAAAAGGTAAGAGTAGTAGTAACTGTTATTGAATTAAAACTAAAATCATTGCCTATTTCTAGTAAGTAAAAGTTATTAAAATCAATAAAGAAGATTCCTATAATACCCACTAAAATGATAGGAATTACCTTTAATATTACAGTTATTTTTTGAACAAAACCAATAGTTTTTATCTCTTTGGAATTTATCCACGTTAATAGCCATATAATCGATAAACCAGTAATTATTGAATATAAGGGAGATGTATTAAGAGAGGGAATAAAAACACTTAAATATCCTAAAAAAGCAACAACAATAGCTGTATTTGTGGACCAAATAGAAATCCAATATCCCCAAGCAACAAGAAATGCAGGGAATTTACCAAAAACATTTCTTGTGAATTTATAAGGACCTCCTGGTTCCTTATTATATATTTTAGAGAGTTCTCCAAAAACAATAGCTAATAATATTGCTCCAATTGAAGCAAATAACCAACCAATAATACTAACTAGTCCATATAATGCCAAGCTTGCAGGAAGAAGAAATATTCCTGATCCTATCATATTACCAACTACTAGTGAAGTACTTGACCAGAACCCTAAATTATTATTCTTATTTAAATTCATATGATTATTAAATGAATATACGAGTATTAGACAAAAACATAATTATATATCATTATTGATTTAAAATAAATAAAACTATAATTTATATTATGTTAAATAGAGTTTGTTTTTAATATAAGGCACATCTCTTTATAAATAAAAGTGTTAGATTAGAATTTTATTGGGTTTATGGAAAATAAAATTAAATATTATACTGAGGATAATGAAAAATTAGCTGAGGTATATATTAAAAAAGATTTAATATTTAAATGTAGAGTAAATGGATTGAATAATTCTGGTTCTGTTGTAATGTTGCTTCATGGATTTCCAGAAACATCTAAAATGTGGAGTAAATTAATTAAATTTTTATCAAACAACAATCATAAGGTTATTGCGCCAGATCAAAGAGGATACAGTCCTAAAGCAAGACCATTAAGTTTAAAAGAATATAAAATAGATAAATTAGCTCAAGATGTTATTGATATTGCCAATGCCTTTAATATCGAAAAATTTCATTTAGTGGGGCATGATTGGGGTTCTGCTATAGGATGGTTTTTATGCTCCTTCTATAGAAAGAGAATAATCACCTACACTCCCCTTTCAGTTCCTCATTTAGATGCATTTGGTCACGCAATTAATAATGATAAAATTCAAAGAAAAAAAAGCTTTTATCTAAAATGGTTCAGGCTCAAGTTTATTCCTGAATTTTATTTTAAAATTTTAAATTATAAAAATTTAAAATCTTTATGGAGAAGCAGTGATAAAGATGAAATTGATAGTTATATAAAAGTTTTTAGTCAAAAAAGCGCTTTAACAACTGCTTTAAATTGGTATAGAGCTAATAATTTTAAGGGAAAAAGAAAAATTGGAAAGATTACTGTTCCAATCTTAATGATATATGGATTAAAGGATATGGCGATTGGAGAAAAGGCTATAGATGAAACTAAAAATTATGTTTATGCTCCTTATAAACTATTAAAAATAAAAGCTTCACATTGGCTAATACAAGATTCATTTGATTTAATATCTAAGGAAATTTTAAATCATTTAAAAAATTAAAAGATTTACTGGTTCAGCAACACGCGTTTCATAAAGTTTTTGGCAAATGCTAATGCTTTTTTTCTTGCTTCTGGATTCCCCCCAATATCTACACCCCTTTCAACGCAAAATAATAAGCCAACTTTTTGAAGAATTGGATTAGACATTGGTATTCTTAGATAATTCATCAGAACATCTCCTTCTGAAGTTAAGTCAAACAGACAATCTTTAAAGCTATAACCTCTTTCATTTCTATGAACAGGTTCTTCACTGTCAAATCCATGATGTGCATCAGGATAAATAGTAATCCCAATGTTAATGTTTTTGGACAACTTACTTACTAAATTTTTACAGGGAGATGCTGGGGTCCAGTTATCATCTTCTCCAATTAATATGTGCATGGGGGCTTTAGTAAAAGACAAGTTTTCTGGATTTATAAAACATGGTGGATAAAAAGCCAAATGTGCAGCAAAACTATATTCGGTTGTTATACTATTTCTTAAGAGCTCCCAGCCAGAAAAAAGTGTTACTCCTCCTCCTAAGCTCCAACCGGTAATTGCAACTCTATCTCTATCAATATTATAGTGCTGAGCTAAGGTCTCTAGCGCACGATATGAATCAAGTATTATAGCAGCTGTAGTTACCTGATCTTGAGAACCTACTGTAGAGGTTATTCCTCTGCTTTTAAAACTATTTAATTCAAATGTTGCAAAACCATGCTCCTGATACATTTTAATATAATCAAGGTGATGTTTTTTCCAGCCTCTACTTCCCGCAACTCCTATAATTAATGGATATTTTTTATCAGGATTCAAACTGTCTATAGGAATTGTTAGTTGGCCAAAAACTCTTTGCTTTTCTTGTTCATCTAGAGCTGTTATAATATCACTGAGTGAAAAAGGATTTGCACTTTCAAAACTAACGAGCTCTCGATGAAATTGACCACTAACACTCGCGGTAATAATATAAAGTAAAATGAAATTTATTTTCAAGAAGTCTTTCAATTCATTTTATTTAAAAGAATTTATTTAATAATTATAAGAAGCTCTTAAACCTTTTTAATATTATTCAACTTTATAAACTTTTCTATAAATATGAGTTTTGTCATCCATTGAGAAAAAATCGCCTAACTCACTATCCCAAAAAGCATCAAGATGCTTATCATAACTGTCACCTAAGTTATGGGTCATTTCATAATGTTTGTCACTCGTATAAGAACTGATTCTAAAGTATCTAAAAGTTTTTGCTTTATCATCACTTTTAACTTTATAAACTTTATAAAAATCCTTCCCAAAACCTTCATTTTCAAGAATTAAATTCATCTTTTTTGTCCATTTCATAAATGCAGCTTCTTTGTCTGAAGGAAGATCAAAATAGTGAACACTTAGTCTTTCTTTATTTTGTGCAAAAAGAAAAGTTGAAAAAAGAATAAAAAAAGAAATTATAATATTTTTCATTGCATTAGTTTTTTTTAAAAATTAAATGTACAAAAAACCCCCTAAAGTTATTTCTTTAAAGTTGGAATTAGATATTCCAAAATAAAAGCAGTTAAACAAACTATTCCAATAGTTAATAAATATCCTTCTTCATCACTTATTCCCATATAATTATCACCTAAATGAGATGTTGAAAGAATAATCCCTGTAAATAACAGAAAGTAAAAAAATAATTTTTTTATTAAGGTTTTCACATTATTAAAGATAAAAAAACCCCCTAAATTTATTAGAGGGATAATTTAAAATTTTAGATAAAATTGATACATTAGTTCTATAAATTAAAGATTTTTAAAACAGAAATCAATTATGCTGTTTTATTATCAATTATAAACTATGAAAATCTTCAAAAACAACATTATTAAAGCACTTAGTTTCACAATACTCTCTTTTTTTAATCATGTGTTATTTGCAAATATTGATCCTTATCCGAAAAATTCTAAAATTGATATTCTTAATTATATTTTCGAGATTAATCTTTCAGATGATACAGATGAAATAATTTGTGAAACCACAGTTGATTTTCGTTTTCTAGATTCCGGCATTCAAAAAGTTAGACTAGATCTAATTAATGTTTCTGTTAAATTTGATAACAAAGGAATGTCTGTAGAGAGTGTAAAATCAAATAAAAATCAACTAAAATTTACACATAAAAACGATGAACTATGGGTATATTTTGATAAGACCTCAGTGATAAATGAACGAAATAAATTTACGGTTCGATATAAAGGCATCCCTGCTAGTGGTCTAAAGATTGGAAATAACAAATATGGAGATAGAACTT
>CAYUZY010000071.1:0-10269 GCA_964448645.1 uncultured Flavobacteriaceae bacterium | reverse complement strand
AATCAATATTTATCAAAATAAGAAAACAGAAGATTATTTATTTTTTAAGCATTCTTTATTATTTATTTTAGGAATGATTTTAGGTTCGTTAATATTTATTTTTTTTAATGAAATTCTTTCTAATGATGAATTAAATAAATGGGGATGGAAAATATTTTATCTTGCTTTCTCATTGATTCTAATTTTTTCTTATTTTTTAAATAAACTTTTTCTTAAGAATAATCTTAATATTGAGATAAATGAAAATATTTTGAGTTTAAAAATTTTTAATTTTAATAACTTTTTTCATTTTCTAAAGAATATATTTTATATTTTTCCAGTCTTCTTTTTTATAATTTTTTCCTCTTCTATTTGGCTTCCAAAGTTTAGTAATCCTGAAAATATGCAGTTTTTAAACTTTAATTTATTAAACATATTACTAATTATTATTTCAAGTTTATTTTTATTTCCTTTAATAAAGTTAATTGGAAAAAATAGATCTACTAACTTTTTAAGTTTTTTTACTATGATAGTTTCGTTCTTTCTTGTTTTTTTAGATCATAAATCAAGTTACAGTATTGATTTTTTAAAATTTTTTATTTCTATTGTTTCAAGTTTTTGTTTATGCATTTTTCTTCTAAATTTTAAAAAAATTAAATACGAAAATAGATTTTCTTGTTGTTTTTTTGTTTATAACTTTATATTTTTTTTAATATTATTTATTGTTCCTTTGTTATTTTATTATTTCATTCATTTTACAATTAGTTATAATGATGTATATGTATGTATTGCGTTAATGTTTGTTGTTAGTCAAATGACCAGGATATATAAGAAGTAGATGAAAAAAGTTTCTGCATCACATATTTTGATTATGCATGAAGGCTCTAAGGATTCAAGATCTGAGATTACCAAGACAGAAGCCAAATTACTTGCTAATGATATATATAAAAAGCTTAAAAATGGCAAAGCCTTTTTCAGGGATATGGCTGTAAAACATTCTAATTGCTCTTCAGCTTCTTATGGAGGTAGTCTAGGGGAGTTTGGTAAAGGTGTAATGGTAGCTGGTTTTGAAAAAGTTGCATTTTCACTAAATGTTAATGAAATAAGTAAACCAATCGAAACTGAATTTGGTTATCATATAATTAAAAGAGATGCATAGTTTTTTTATTTCTACTTTTTTTTATTTTCTATATAATTTAGCTACTTTTCACTAACAAACTTTTTGTGAGTTTTGTGATGGTTGTAAATTTTTTAATGTTTTTTTTAGTTCCTTTTATTGCTTATTCTGGTGAAATTGATGGTAAAGGAGTAACTTGTAAGGTTTATGGTGATACTGTTGGTTTTTTTTTTGAGAATGATAGAGTGCATGAATACAGAATAGAGGGTGGAGAAGAAAAATTAGAATTATCTAAAAAGGATAAAGGTGCCTATAAAACCAACGAAAATGCTATTTATTTTGGTGAAACACGAATTGATAGAAAAACATTAACATATCACAAATTTTCATCCTTTAGAGGTGATTGTAAAGTTTTTGATGATCTTGAAAAATTTAAAAAGTCAATAAATATAAAAGAATTAACTAAAGAAAACAAAATCTAAAAGAGGGGAGAAAATATTTTATTTCTTTTTTATGTGTATGTATTTATGTTTTCAATGTAAATATAAATAAAGACTCCCCCAATACATTAATCATAAGTTCTTTGGACAAATTTTCAATAAAAAAATATTGCAAACTAATTAAAATACTAATTAATTACAAATTATTATTTTATAAAGATGTGAATTAACTTTTATTCAAACAAGAACATATATGAATATGCAATAATAATAGCTGGTAATGCACTATAAAGAGTAGCAATAATTGCTGCTTTGGGTGCAAGAGCAATTGCCGGAAATAGGGCATCACCATCATTAGAGATTGCATTTCCTAATTCAGCAGAAAAAGGTATTAAACCATTTAGGTAAAATGTAGTTACAAGAATCTGAGGCCCACACCCAGGAACAAAACCGAAAAGAATTGCCATTAATGGTACAAATGGAAGCCAAACATCAAAAACTAATTTCAAGTCAATTCCACTAAAATAGACGAAACATTCATAGAATAGAAAACCACAAATAACCCAGGTAGTTACAAAGTTTGTAGTATCAATTATTCTTGAGATAATTGAACGTGACTTTTCTGTAGAACATTGAAAATCACTCAGTGGATTTAATGTCCACATAAAAACAGAAAGTATTGAACCTATTGAACCAATGGAGTCTGTAAAACTAAAATTATTTGGTAAAATTATATAGTTATCAGGGTTTATCTGTAGTGCTACTAAAATACCAATAACAAAACCAGGCAAAAAAATAATTAACCAAAAGAAATTAAATTTAGAAACAAAAGTTTTTTCAATTTTTTCAAATTCTACATTAATATTTTTTTTTTCAATTAAATAATTCTTTTTGTGAATTTTATCAACTGTATACCCTGATAAAATACCAGCTAGGCAAGATATTAAAAAAACTATTAAACCATCAAATGGCTCTTTGGCAATAAGTAAAAAAGCAGCATCTCCCATTGTTGATGTTAAAACAGCAACTAAAGAACCAAAACTAATTCTACCCTGAATATATTGAGTTACTATTATTATTGCTCCACCACAACCAGGAATCGTTCCAATAATGGATGCAATTAATACATGGAATTTTTTGGTTCTTTTTAAAAAATGTTCAATATTAAAATTAGTTAAATGATCCAATCCCAAAAAAAGAAAAAGTGTAAACCCAACAAAAACAGAAACTTGCAAATATGCATCAATCAAGCTATTTCTGACTATTTGGCCAAATGTATTAGATTGAAATGAAAAAATTAAAATAATAAAACCAAGAAAGCATTTTTTTAATAGTCTGCCTTCGTTAGCTACCAAGATAGTTTTTTTATTTTTAACTGCTGTTATTAAAGCGTTCATAATGTTTTACATATCTACAATAATAATTTTTTTTTTTTTTGTAAATAATAATGATTCTAAATTAATGTTTTTAATTTTTTAAAAAATATTAAGAAATCTATAACTAATTAGTAAGAGTTTAAAATATATTTATTAAATTTATTTAATCATTTATAATAAATATATATTTTTATGGAGGTAAATATGAAAAAATCTGACAAAAATGCATTAGCAATTGCGAAGAATAAAAAAAAGACTTTTCAGATTAGTGCTGAGGTTATGACAAATAAAACAATGATTTTTCAGTCAAGATCTGTAATTGAAGAAAATCGATTAATGATTTTAAATAATTATGCTGCAGCATTTATTGGGAATAGACAATTAGCTAGCAGTAACACTGATGAAATTTTTGAGAATAGAAATTCAATTTTATCAAGAATTAATCCAAAAAATAATGTTGAAGAAAATTTTGTTTTTGCTCAAAAAAATAAAGCTACTCTTGATTTTTTAAACCATAAGTCAGATTTAAATTCTACAATTTTAGAAGTAAGTAAAGAAATGGCTGAAATTAATTCAAAACTAATTGATATAAATAAAAAGATTATGGAATTAAATCAATCCATAGTTGATTTTAATAAAGAACAAATAGCTATTAATACAAATTTATTAGCTAGTGATTTAGAATCGCCTCAAGCCACCCCTGAAACAAATGCTAAATTAGTAGAAAGTAATCGTAATCTCCTGTTGGATTTAGAAAAAAAAGTAAAAATAAACCGTGAAGAAATGCATAATTTGTTAGAAAATTCAAAGAAGAATTCTCATTCTTTAATGGAAAATAGAGATCAAATTTTAAAACGTCGTTCATCTATAATGGGTAATAGAGATGCAATATTAGTTAATAAATCTAAGATCTTCTTTAATAATTAATATTTTTTATTTGATAGTTACTATTCTTCAGAGCTTCCTTCAGGATTTATATTTGCTTCAGCATCCTTTCTTGCCCCTTCTGATTCAATATCTGAAATATCTATCCTTCTAATCCATTTTCTTATCAATTCCATCTCTCCATCCTTAATCTCTGTTTCCGTAGAAAGAATTTTTTCCCATATAAACTCAACTAATTCATATTTTTCTCTATAAACTTCTACTTGTTCAACTTTTTTGGTTAAAGAATAACCAATATCTTTTTCTAAAATAACAGTTAATGCATTAGCTGAAACACCAAATTGCTCACTAAGAACGTTTTTTAATTGTTTAAGTTCTTCAGGTGCAATCTTACCATCTATAGTTGAGCATTCAGTTAACATTAGTGCTATAAGAACAGTTTTTTCAAATGCTTTAAGTTTGTTAAAGGCTACCTTGCCAGTATTAATTGAATCAATTGCCTTACTAATTTTTGATCTTTCAACTCCTAGTTTTTTTGTTTCACTGATATTTTCTTTTTCTAAAGAAAATTTTTCTGCAGTTGTTTCAATCAATTCAACTTCAGAATCATCTTCATCACCCTTTGATAATGTTTTTTCCCAAATATAAATAAACATTTGGATTAAATCACCTTCTAAGAACTTACTTTTAAGAGTTTCCAACAATGAATTATCCTTAGTCTCATTTAACAAACCTTCTAAATATGGTTCATCTATTTCAAATTTGTTTGTTAGCATTGAGACAACTTTTTTTCTAAACTCTCCTTCCATTCTTTCAATATTAGAAACATTGATTATAGTCGCAACAATACTTTTCCTTTCATCAATTGAAAGAGTTCCATAATATATTTTATTGGAATCAGTTATAAGAGTAGATATTTCAGATGTTGATTCAGTTTTGGATATTTTTTGTTCTTCAACAACTGCTTCAGCCTTTGTTTCTTGCGTATCATATTCAATATCAAAAGATTGAAGAACTCCCAATTCATTAATTGCATGTTTTAAAGTTATTTCATCAATCTCACCTTCTTCTTTTCTTTCGATTATAGCTACTATTTTAATTTTTTTTGTCATTTAATTTCCTTAAATATAATTCATTATACAAAAATTATGATTTTATTCAGCTTTTTTTGAGATTTTATGAAATTTGAATTTTTAATAAACATAGAGTAATATAGGGCTAACTTATAACCTAAATAGATTGTTTATCTAGTTAAAATAAGGACTTTTTTTTATGCCACCAGAGATGATTGAATCTGCAGTTGAGATTGCTAGTAACTCAGCAACTAATGCCTTTCAATTAGCACAAGAAAATGGATCTAATCCATCAGAATCTATAGAAGCTTCAATTGATGCCGTATCTACTTCTATGATTGAAATGGGTGTTTCTGCTGAAATGATTGATAAACTAGGAACTGCTATTAGAGAGACATATAATGAAGGTATTGCTAATGGTGCATCTGCAAAAGATGCATTTGATATAGCTTTAAATACAGTTAAAGAAACTATAGAAAAAGATGAAGAGACAAATCTTCACGCAGCCGATGAAATTTCTTCTCAACCTAGCGAATCAAATGAATTTAATTTAGATTTTGCATTTTCACCTAATACACCTCAAATGGAGCTTTTAAATGAAGCTATAGCTAAGGGAATGTCAGTCGATGAAGCTCTAAAGTACCTAAATAATAAGATGTTTGCAGATGATACTCAACAACAACATGGACCACCAACTTTAGCTGAACTGCAAGAGGCTGATTCACATCAGAAGGTTAATATGGCCCAGCAAAAGCCTGAAGATAATCAAGATTCTAATCAATTAAATCAGATGGAAGCAGATATGGATGCTGAAAGTGGAAATGTTGTCCATGAAAATCCAGCTGAACTTGATACAGACGATAAGTTAGGTACAGATAATATCACAGATGATTCAAAGGATGATGAAATAAGTTAGTCTTTACAAAAAAAAGGCTTCAATTAATGGATTAATTAGCTTGTAAATGGACTAAAGTCCATAGCATAAGTTAAAGCATTAAATGTTAATATAGAAAACCCAATAGTAGTAATTGCAAAACTTATTGCAGTATAAATTTTAACACTGGATTTTTCCCAAAATTTATCTGGATCAAATGCTGCTATTACAAAAACCGTTGGATTTGTAAATCCTCCTATTGCTAAGCACCAGCAACCAAAAACATTTAAATCAATTCCAAGTCCATAAAAACCTAAACCAAATAATGCCATTAGAGCATAGTCAACATGAGCTCTAATTAAAGTTTTATAATCAGGAATTTTCTCGTCAACCCCCTTTATAGGAAACCATTTGGCAAAAGTCATTAACCATGCTGATAAAATTAAAGCTGTGATACAAAAAGTTGCACCAATCAATAAAATTTCCATTTAAACCTCTCCAAATTAAAATTGAATAATTAACTAAAAACAATTGTTAATAACTTGTCAAATAAATTAATTTTAATCTGTTTAGATTCTTATAATTATGGGCCTATGAGCTAGAAATAGATTATTAGGTTATTCATATAAACAATGATCTAGGTTCATAGAATAAATTTTACTAATCTATAATGCTTCTATAAATATTGTGAGAATATTTAATTTATTGAAAGGAAAATTTAATGAAAAAACAATTAATTCTACTATTTACTTTACTTATATCTATGTCTTCTCAATTAAACTCTAATGATTTAGAGGTGGCTAAGAAACTTGAATCTACATACGAAAGACAATTATTAAGATTTAATTGTGTTTTTGGAACAAATCTTAATGATCCTGAATGGAATTGTAACCAAAATGCTCCTAATGGTTGGGGTAAATTTTATGGTAAAAAACTGCAAGAAATTAAAAGTAAAAAAAAATTCTCAAAGATGAAGTTTATGCAGAAAATAACGAATTAAATAGAGATACAGGGAAAATCTAGAATATTCCAAACTAGACAATGCCCATATTACCTAGTTATTATAAGTAGATTATAAGAATGATTCAGGAAAGATTTTGAAGAAAAATAAATAAAGAGATGAATATGGAAAGTGGACTTTTAGCTTCGTTAGCTTTTGCACCAATTTTGTTTGCTGGTATTCTTCTAGTTGGTTTCCGTGTAGCAGCCAAACATGCTATGCCTATTGTATTTATTCTTACTTGTTCAATAGCTTATTTTTTTTGGGGAGTAAATAGTTCCAGAATTTTGGCTTCAACATTTCAAGGTCTGATTATAACCGCAAGTATTTTGTGGATAATTTTTGGAGCTATTATGCTACTTAATACTCTAAAATATTCCGGAGCAATAATGACTATTAGAAAAGGATTTTCAAGTATCAGTCCTGATAGACGTATTCAAGTAATTTTAATAGCCTGGTTGTTTGGATGTTTTATTGAAGGTGCTTCCGGATTTGGAACTCCTGCTGCAGTTGTAGCACCTTTAATGGTTGCAGTTGGGTTTCCTGCATTAGCTGCAGTAGTATTTGGTATGATGATTCAGTCTACTCCAGTTTCTTTTGGTGCTGTAGGAACTCCAATGATTGTTGGTGTTCAAGGTGGCTTAGATAAAGTTGCATTGACTGAACAACTTCTTCAAAAAGGTCTTGAATGGGATTCATTTTTTAGAATAGTAGTCTCTGAAGTTGCAATTATCCACGCTATATGTGGAACTTTTATGCCACTTTTATTAATAATTGTAATGACTAGATTTTTTGGGAAAAATAAATCTTGGACTGAGGGATTTTCTATTTTTCCTTTTGCAATTTTTGCAGCATTAAGTTTTACAATTCCTTATGTAATTGCCGGAATTTTTCTTGGTCCGGAATTTCCATCAATAATAGGTGGATTATTAGGTTTGGTAATAGTTACTACTGCAATCAAATATAGTTTCTTAATTCCTAAAGACATATGGGATTTTGCTCCTGTATCACAATGGCCATCTTCTTGGATAGGAAATATTCAAATATCTTTGGATAGTATAACAAGTAAAAATATTAGTAATATTATGGCATGGTTTCCGTATATCTTTCTTTCAATTTTATTAGTTGTATCTAGGACTTTTGAGCCTTTAACTAGTTTCTTAAAAAAAATTAACATTAAATTTTCTAATATTCTTGATGAAGAAAAAATAAGTGCTGGTTTCCAAATTTTATATTTACCAGGTGGCATATTAATTACTGTTTGCATAGTAACATTTTTTCTTCATCGAATGAGTTTATCTGAAATTTCAAAAGCAATAAAAGATTCAACAAGAACTATTATAGGCGCTGGGTTTGTTTTAATATTTACAGTCCCTTTGGTAAGGATTATGATTAACTCTGGCATCAATACAAATGATATTGTTAGTATGCCCATTGCAATGGCACAGGGAATGTCCAATTTAATGGGACAAATTTACCCTATGTTTGCTCCAGCAATAGGAGCAGTGGGTGCTTTCCTTGCAGGATCAAATACAGTAAGTAATTTAATGCTCAGTCAATTCCAATTTGAAACAGCAAATTTATTAGGATTATCAGGAGCTTTAATGGTTGCTGCGCAAAGTGTTGGTGCGGCAGCAGGAAATATGATTGCTATACATAATGTTGTGGCAGCCTCAGCAACTGTTGGTTTACTTGGAAGGGAAGGTATTACATTGCGCATTACTATACTTCCAACATTATATTATCTTCTTTTCGCAGGTTTAATTACGCTGATTTTTTTGCATATTTTTGCAATAACAGATCCATTATTAAATAATTAATAAAAAAATTTACAACAAAAATCAAGTATGATAGTTTCTTCAAATTATGAAAAAGCTTTGTTCATTAATATTTTTTCTATCGATTCTTTTTTTAAATTATCACTCGATAGATCATATTGTAGATAAAGCTCATGACACAGAATGTTATGTCTGTTCTTCAAAAAATGATAAAGGTTTTTTCCCAAAAACAACTAATTTCTTAGTAATTGAAAATTTTTATTCTAATGATTTAATTCCCGAAGAATTAACTCTTTATTTTTCAATCTATTATAAAAATAAAGGAAGCAGAGCACCTCCTTATTTCTCCTAATTAAAATTTATTTAATAATAACTTTTTACAGGAGATAACTGTGTTTAATGCAATTGTTTTAGTATTTACTTATTTAATTATTTCAAAAACCACTTTAGCAGAGTCAATTTTTGTTGCACCAGATGTTTTTATTACATCAAAAATTAAACCTACTAAGAATTTTGAAGCTGATAGAGGTAATATTTTGTTTGAATCTCATGATCTTGAAAAGAATAGACAATATTCAATCGGTGACATACTTAAAGATTTACCTGGTATTTCATCTTCAAGTTTAGGAAACTCTTCTCGTCCTATAATTAGAGGAATGTCTAATTCAAGGGTAAAGATTCTACAGAATAGTAGTTCTTTAAGTGATGTTTCTGAGTTTGGAGAAGATCATATCGTTGGATACGATACAATGTTAATTGACAAAATAGAAGTGATTAAAGGACCAGCCACACTGTTATATGGTAATAATGCTTTTGCAGGTGCAGTGAATATAATTAATCCTTTAATTGCAATTGATAGACCTTTAAAAGATGAAAATATTGAAGTTGGTGTTGGTTATAAAACTTCAGGAGGAGAAATTAAAACCGCTTTAAAGTTTGGAAAATCATTTAAAAATTTTACAATAAGAGGTATGGGTAGTTTTTTGAGTTCTGGCTCTTATGTCCTTGCAAATACCTTTTCAAAACAAGCAAACTCTTCTAAATTCAATTCTACTGGAGGTTTTGGATTAACTTATAATGATGGTAAAAACTTTTTTGGTCTTTCATTAGATAAACTTGAATCAGTTTATGATATTCCAGGGGCAGAAGGAGAAGAAAATTTAACTTCATTAAACCCCACAAGAAATACAATAAATTTTAAATCGGCACTTGCATTAGACAATAATTTATTTGAGAAGTTTAATCTTGATGGCACAGTTTCAGAATATAGTCATGCAGAGAGAACTGGATCTAGTAATCACAATATAGAATTTTCTAATGATTCATATGAGTTAAAAACATCTTTGAATCATAAATCTATAATTAACCAAAATAATGAAGGTTTAATTGGATTTCATTATCAAAATTCTAATCAAAAAGCCGAAGGTGCTGAAGAAAGCCATTTAACATCAACGAAAACTAATAGTTTTGCTTTATTTATTTTAGAGAAATTTAAATTTGATTTGTTTGAAATTGATCTTGGTGGACGTTTAGAATCTATTAATCTTAAAAATACAACGTTTGAAAAAGGATTTTTTCCAGTTGCATTTTCTTCTAATATAAAAAGAGATTGGTTTGACGACAGTTCAGTCTTCATTGGATTTGATTTTACTCAAAGAGCACCTAATGCCGTTGAATTATTTGCCAATGGACCTCACCATGCTCTTGAAAATTTTGAAACTGGTGACTCAAACCTTAACAAAGAAAG
>CAYUZY010000070.1:0-10274 GCA_964448645.1 uncultured Flavobacteriaceae bacterium | reverse complement strand
TTTACTGCATTTGTTCTTGAATTTTGAGACATTCCTGAAGTTAAACTTACTGTTACACGGGGACTTTCAGGAAATGTTCTGGAATAAGAAATAGATGAACTTAAATTGTTATTTAAAAAATTAGGAGAATTAAGTTGATTAAGAGACTTTTGATAATAATCACTTGAACCAAAGTTTACTGATGCTGAAAAATTTGAGTTAGGACTAGATTTAGGATCTTTAGTATGACTCCATGTTAAATTAAAAAAGGTTGACTTTCCATAATCAGGTAAACCTCTCTCACTATTTATAAGATTTTCATATCTAAAATTAAAGTTTCCTCTAAATTTATATTTTACATTATAAACAGTTTGTCCTCTAAACCCATAACTTCCATTAGTATAATAGTCCCCAGTTAAAGAAAGATCAAAATAGTCAGATAAAGCAAGATAATATCCTCCATTTTGGAGGTAATAACCTCTATTATTACTTTCTCCAAATGAAGGGAAAATAAATCCAGATTCTTTGGTTTGTGTTGTTGGAAAATAAGCGAAAGGAAGAGCTAAAGGCGTAGGAATATCTGCTATAAACATATTAGTAAATCCTGTAATAATTTTCCCTCCAGGTATTAACTTTCCTTTTCTAACTTTAAAATAATAATCTAAATCTTCTGTTTCACCTCCTAAAACTTTACCTGCCGTGCTTACTCTGGCATCTTTTATATAATATACTGAATCATTTTGTTTTTTTGTAAGGGCAGAAAAAATATCCATACCATTTTCTCCAGATTTAGAATTCCAGATTAATGCTTTTTGAGTATCAAAATTAAATCTAATTGAATCAGGGTTTACTTCATTATTTGCTTGTTTGAAATAAGGGAATTGAACAAGAGAATCTTTTTCGTTTGGGATTCTTCCAGCATAAACTTCATTTTTAGAATAATCAAGGATTATAATACCTGCTCTTAATTCTATATCTTGATAATATAATTCCGCTTCATCATAAAGGTATAGTTTGTTTTTAGCTTTATTTATTTTTACATAATTTTTAGCATTATATCTAACTTTATCTAATAACACTTCATTTTTTGATTCTTGCTTAATTGAGTCCGGTTTTTTTAAATTATTTGATTCTTCTTGAGAAAATATAGAGAAGATATTTGTCAAGTATAATATTATAATAAAAAAATTAAATTTTGATTGCAATTTAATATCTCTAAAAATGTTAATTAAATTAAAAAAGTATTCAAAATTAATCATAATTTTAACCTTATTAGATTTTTAATAAGTATTAAGATTGAAAACAAATATTTTCTTTAAATTTTTTTTGTTAATCTTATTAACTCTTTTTTTTCCTTTTTATTTGTTTTCACAGAATAAAATTTCATCAAAAAATGTTTTTACAGTTGTTTTAGATGCTGGGCATGGTGGAAAAGATACAGGAAATAGAGGTAACAATTATTATGAAAAAAAAATAGCATTAAATATTGCTTTGAAAGTTGGGAAATTATTGGAAAAAGAGAGAAAAATAAAAGTTATTTATACAAGAAAAAAAGATGTTTTTGTAAACTTGATTGAAAGAGCTAATATTGCTAATAGAGCAGATGCAGATCTCTTTATTTCAATTCATTGTGATTCTTTTGAAAAAAATAAGTCTGTTTATGGAGCTGGAACATTTGTTATGGGGCTTCATGCAAATGAGAGAAATTTTGAGGTTGCAAAAAAAGAAAATTCTGTAATTTTTTTAGAGGATAATTATCTTCAAAATTATGATGGATTTGATCCTAATAGTCTGGAATCTGTAATTGGATTAACCTTAATGCAAGAAACTTATTTAGATCAAAGTATTCTAGCCGCTAATTCAATTCAAAATAGTTTTGTTAATAAATTAAATAGAAAAAATAGAACGGTAAAACAAGCAGGGTTTATGGTTCTAAAATATTCATATATGCCAAGCGTGCTTGTTGAAACTGGTTTTCTCACCAATAAAAAGGAAGGAGCATACCTTAATTCAAAAAAAGGTCAGAGTGAAATGGCTGAGACTATTGCTGAAGGAATCAAAAATTATTTTTATAATCTAGAAGATACATTTGTTAATAATAATATTGATTATGAAGAAAGACAGAATAATTTATCTTCTTTAAAAAGTAGTATTATTTTTAAAGTACAAATAGCTGCAAGTAAAAATCTCCTAGTTACCAAATCATATAATTTTAAAGGGCTTAAAGATATTTCAAGACAAAAGAAGGGAAATCTTTATAGATATTACTACGGAAAAACATCTAAATATAAAAACGCTTTAAATCTAATGAGAAGAGCAAAAAAGAAAGGTTATAAAAAAGCATTTATAGTTGCTTTTAAATCTGGAAAAAAAATTCAATTAAAAGATGCTTTAAAATAGATTGGCAAAGGTTATCTTTATAATTATTATTATTTTTAGTAAAAAATTATATTAAAATATTGAAAGTTTCAAAAGAAATTAATGCCGCAGTTTTTGTTATTGCCTCTGCATTTATTTTAATTTTTGGTTATAGTTATTTAAAAGGGACTCCTATTTTTAGTAACGAAAAGGTTTTGTATTCAGTTTATGATGAAGTTGAAGGTTTGTCTTTGGGAGCAAATGTTACAGTCAATGGAATGTCAATAGGCAAGGTAATAGGAATTAGTTTTGGTGATAATTACAAGGGAATAAAGGTAAGTTTTACAGTTCCTGAAAATCTTAATCTTTCAAATAAAAGTAGAGCTATTTTGTATGAAGTTGGAGTTATTGGAGGAAAAGCTATTTCAATAGAGCCAATTTTTAGTAATTCTTCTGTGGTTAAAGATGGAGATAAATTAGATTCTTCAATTAAACCGGGTTTAACAGAATTAATTAATCAACAAATTGCACCAATACAAAATAAAATTGAGGGAATACTTTCAGGAGTGGACTCAATTTTTTCTGGGGTAAATAATGTTGTTAATAACGAAACGCAGGATAATTTAAAAAAATCACTTGAAAATTTTTCTCTTTCAATAAAAAATATTAATGATTTGACTAATTCTATGAAAGAAATTATTTTGCAAAATAAAACTACTATAAATTCTTCTTTTAATAATATCAACAAAACATCTGAGAATTTAATTCAAATAACAGACTCAATTTTATTATCTCAAATTAAACCCATGATAAATAATTTTGAAGTAGTTGGTGAAAAATTAAATATCACTTTGGAAAAAATTGAAAATAATGAAGGAACATTAGGTAAATTAGTTAATGATGAAGCTTTATATAATAATTTAATGAATTCATCAAAAGAATTAGAATCATTAATTATAGACCTTAAATCAAATCCTAAAAAATATGTTCATTTTTCTATTTTTGGTCGTAAAAACAATAATGATAAGTAGATTTTTTATTAAAAATATTATGCATGCATAATATCATTTTTAATACCTTTACAAATATATCTAATATTAAACGGCTTCACAAAAGATAATTTATATGGATCTTTTACCTAATTTATTATTTTTTTTCATTTTAATTTTAGCTTTTTATTTTTTTGTAAATAATATTTATAAATTAATTAGAAATATTAGTTTAGGAAAGAGTGTTGATAGAAGTGATAATAAAAAAAAGAGAATTTTAAATATGCTTCGTGTTGCTTTTGGCCAATCTAAAATGGGTAATAAACCAATCGCTGGAATTCTTCATTTAATTGTTTATATAGGTTTTGTAATTATTAATATTGAATTACTTGAAATTGTAATAGATGGAATTTTAGGTACTCATAGAATCTTTGCTGAATATTTGGGAGAATTATATAATTATTTAATTGGTTCTTTTGAAATATTAGCTTTATTAGTATTTATTTCAGTTATATTCTTTTGGATTCGAAGAAATATATTAAAAATTGAAAGGTTTTGGAAACCTGAAATGAAAAATTGGCCAAAGAAAGATGCTGATTTAATTCTTTATTTTGAGTTTATTATTATGATATTATTCTTGTTAATGAATTCAACAGATAGTCTATTACAGGATAATAATTACGAAGGTTATATAAAAGCTGGGTTTTTTCCTGTTTCTGATTTTTTAAAACCATTATTTGTTTCATTTGATATAAATTCTTTATTCATATTAGAAAGATTATTTTGGTGGATGCACATCATTTTTATTCTTATTTTCTTAAATTATTTGTATTATTCTAAACACTTACATATCCTCTTAGCTTTTCCAAATACATATTATGCTAATTTAAATATAAAAGGAATGTTTTGTATAGATAAAAACATAACCAAAGAAGTTAAATTAATGCTAGGTATTGAAAATTCTAATAATCAAAACAATGAAGTTCCAGAAAAATTTGGAGCAAGTGATGTTTTTGATCTTAATTGGGTTCAATTAATGAATTCATATAGTTGTACTGAATGTGGAAGATGCACTAGTGTTTGTCCAGCAAATTTGACAGGTAAAAAACTATCCCCTAGAAAAATTATGATGGATACACGTGATAGATTAGAAGAGGTAGGGTCTAATATTTTTAAAAATAAAGGTAAGTTTGTATCCGATAACAAGCAGTTATTAAATAATTATATAACCAAGGAGGAATTATGGGCCTGCACATCATGTAACGCTTGTGTTGAAGCGTGCCCTATAGAAATCGATCCGTTATCAATTATTATGGATATGAGAAAATATTTAGTTATGGAGAAATCAGAAGCTCCAATAGACTTAAATAATATGATGAGTAATATTGAAAATAATGGTGCTCCATGGCCATTTAATAATCAAGACAGAATGTTATGGACTAAAGAAAATAATTAAAATAATTAGCATGAAAAAAGAAGAAGTTGACAAATATTTACATGAAAAAGTTGAAAAAGGAGAAGTTGTTAGCCCTGTTTTACCTGAGGGATTAAAAAATTATCTAATTGATATTGATGGAACAATATGTGATGATATTCCTAATGAAGAACCAGAAAGGATGTTAACTGCAAAAGTTTATCCAGATGCATTAGAAACACTTAATAAGTGGTACGATGAAGGGCATATAATTTGTTTTTTTACTGCTAGATTAGAATCTCACAGAGAAATTACCGAAAAATGGTTAAATGAAAATGGTTTTAAATATCATAGTATGGTCATGGGAAAACCAAGAGGGGGTAATTACCATTGGATTGATAATCATTTAGTCAAGGCAACCCGATACAATGGAAAGTTTACAGATTTAATTGAAAAAGAAGTTACCATAGAGGTTTTTGATGATAATAAAGATTAAAATTCTTATTTAGTTTATGAAAGTTCCAACTTTATTGGAAATGTCTTCTAGAGGAGAAAAGCCTGAAGTTGTTTTTTGGGTTGGGTGTGCAGGAAGTTTTGACGATCGCTCAAAAAAAATTACTAAAGCTTTTGTTAAAATTTTAAATAATTCTAATATTTCTTTTGCAGTTCTTGGTGCTGAAGAGTCTTGCAGTGGAGATCCAGCAAAAAGATCGGGTAATGAATTTTTATTTCAAATTCAAGCTTTACAAAATATTAATTCTTTAAATAATTATAATGTTACGGATATTGTAACTACTTGTCCCCATTGTTTTAATACTTTAAAAAATGAATATCCTGAGTTAGGAGGAAAATATAATGTTTTTCACCATTCTCAATTTTTAAAAAGGTTATTGTTATCGGGTAAATTAAAAGTAGAAGGAGAAAAGTTCAAAGGGAAAAAAATAACATATCATGACCCTTGTTATTTAGGAAGAGCTAATAATGAATACAAAGCTCCAAGAGAATTGATTGAAAAATTACAAGCTAATTTATTAGAAATGAAAAATTCTAAATCTAATGGTTTATGTTGTGGTGCAGGTGGTGCTCAAATGTTTAAAGAGCCTGAAAAAGGTAATAAGGATATTAATATTTTAAGAACTGAACAAGCTCTTGATACAAAACCTGATATTATTGCTGCAGCATGTCCTTTTTGTAATACTATGATGACAGATGGAATTAAAAACAAAGAAAAAGAAAAAGATGTTTCTGTAATGGATATAGCAGAATTAATAGCTAATGCTGAAGATTTATAAATATGTACATTTCTTTTAATTTACTACCTTATAATTCTAAGGTTTGGGTTTATCAAGCAGATAGACAATTAAGTAATTCCGACATAAAACTAATAAAAAAAGAAACTGAACTATTTTTAAATAATTGGACATCTCATAATAATGAAATTGAATCAAGTTATGAAATTAGATATAATAGTTTTTTAATAATTGGTTTAAATGAAGATATTAATTCTGCATCTGGTTGTTCAATTGATAAATCTATAAATTTCATAAAGTCTTTTCAATCATCTTTAGGAGTAAATTTTTTAAATAGATTAAATGTAGCTTGCAGAATTAAAAATGATATTAGGATTATAACATTGCCTATGTTTGAGTCTATGATAAGAGATGAAAAACTTTTAAAAGATTCTATTGTTTTTAATAACATGATAAACACAAAAGAATTGTATGAAAATAATTGGGAAACAACAATTGAAAAAAGTTGGCATAAAAAATTTTTATAAATGAGGTTTTTTTTATCCATTTTCTTGTTTTCTGTTTTTAATTTATTTTCTCAAAAAAATGACCCTTTATTAGTAAAGCCTATTGATAGAATTAATCAACAAAAATGGGTTGATAGTTTGTATAATAATATGTCACTTGATCAAAAGATAGGACAATTATTTATGCCAATGGTTTTTTCTAGAAAGGATTCAACACATTATATTTCTTCATTAGAGCTAATAAAAAAATATCATATAGGAGGTGTAATTTTTTCTCTAGGCTCTCCTTATAAACAAACAAAATGGCTTAATTCTTTTCAAAAGCATTCTAAAACACCCTTATTAGTTGGAATGGATGCAGAATGGGGAGTTTCTATGAGGTTAGATTCTGTCATGCCTTTTCCATGGAATATGACTTTAGGGGCAATTAGGGATACTTCATTAATTAGAAAAATTGGTTATAGAATGGGTGTTCAAGAAAAGAGATTAGGGGTTCATATAAGTTTTTCTCCAGTATTAGATATTAACACAAATCCTAGAAATCCTATTATTGGGAATAGATCTTTTGGAGAATCAAAGAAACTAGTTGCAAATCATGCAATAGCTCTTATGTAAGGACATCATCAGGCAGGCATCTTAACTTCAGGAAAACATTTTCCAGGTCATGGTGATACAGCTAATGATTCTCATAAAACCTTGCCAATATTAAGAAATGATAAAAAAAGAATAAATGATGTAGAATTATATCCATATTATAAATTAATTGAAAAAGGTATTTCATCTGTTATGATTGCTCATTTAAATGTACCAAGTCTTACTTCTGAGAATATTCCTACATCATTGTCTAGAACTTTAATTAAAGATGTTTTAAAGGAAAAGATGAATTTTGAAGGATTAGTAATCACTGATGCTTTAAATATGGAAGGAGTTTATCAAAATTCTAAATCAAAAAATGTTGATTTAGATGCATTTTTAGCTGGGAATGATTTGTTAATTGTTTCTAGAAATGTGTCAAAGGGTTTTAAGGCAATTAAAAAATCTTATAGGAGAGGAATTATTTCAGAAAACAGACTTTCTCATTCAGTAAAAAAAATATTAAAAGCTAAATATAAAGCAGGTCTAAATAATTATAAACCTGTTAAATTAAAAAATATCACAAATGATATAAACAGTCAAGTAGATTCCCTTTTGATTAATAATGCATTTTCTTCTGCCATAACTCTTTTAAAAAACAAAGAGAATTTCTTGCCATTAAAATTAGATGAAAAAATTGCTCATATTTCTTTGGGAGATGCTCCTAGTAAATTTTATAGATTTCAATTAAAGAAAAAGTTTAATGTTAAAACTTTAGAATATACTGATTCTATTAATTATAAGGATAAAATAAAGAACTATGATAAAATAATTATAAGTTTCCACAGATCAAATAAAACTCCATGGAAATCTGAAAAAATGAACAAAAATCAGTTGGAGTTAATAAAAAGAATATCTAATGAAAAAAATATAGTTCTAAACCTTTTTGTAAAACCATATGTATTGAAAGATCTAGTTGGAATGGATAATATATCATCTATACTTTTAAGTTATCAAAATAGTGAATTTGCACAAAAAGCTAGTGTTAATTCATTGTTTGGTTTTCAGAAAATTTCTGGAAGACTTCCTGTAAGTGGATCAAAGGAATATCTTTTTAACTCTGGGATGGATCTTTTACCACAAGATTATTTATCATATGCTGAACCTGAAACTCTTGGTTTTGACAAACAAAAGTTATACAAACTTGATTCCCTTGCAAAAATTTCTATTGACTCTATGATGACTCCAGGATTACAAATGCTTGTAGCAAGAAAAGGGAGAATTGTTTTTCATAAGAGTTATGGCTTTCATAGTTATAAAAAAATAACACCTGTTAAAAATGATCATGTATATGATATAGCATCATTGACAAAAATTATAGGAACTTTGCCATTAGTTATAAAATCAATAGATAATTCAGATTTTAACTTGGATTCCAATCTAAAATTCTTATTACCTGAATTAAAAGGAAGTAATAAAGAAAATATTATAATAAAAAATATGTTGTCTCATTTTTCATATTTTACTCCTTGGATACCATTTTATAGGGAAACACTTAACAAAAGAAACAAACCAAAAAGAAAATTTTATAGAAAAAAAATTAATAATAAATTTTCAACTGCTGTTAGTGAAAACTTATATATGAGAAATTCTTATAAAGAAGAGATCTTTAATAAAATTGTTAAAAGTCCAATATTAAAAAATTCTGAAAGCAGGTATTCTGATTTGCCATTTTATATTTTAAAATATTATTATGAAAAAAAATATAATAAAGATTTGTCATTTATTGTTCAAGATCAAGTTATTAATCCATTAAGTTTAAAAAACACATCATATTTTCCATTAAAAAATAAAAATAAATCTAAAATAGTTCCTTCTGAAATTGACAATTATTATAGACATTCTGAATTAAAGGGTTATGTTCACGATATGGGAGCTGCAATGCAAGGTGGAGCTGGGGGTCATGCAGGTTTATTTTCAAATGCTTATGATATAGCAGTGGTTATGCAAATGTATTTACAAGGAGGAACGTATAATAAAAACAAAATTCTTTCAAAAAAAACTATTGACAATTTTAATTACTGTTATTTTTGTTCAGAAGGAAATCGACGTGGAGTAGGTTTTGACAAACCTCAGATTGACAATCAATCTAGCGGTCCTACTTTTGGCGGTGCTTCAGATAAAAGTTTTGGTCATTTAGGTTTTACCGGAACCTACACATGGGCAGATCCAGAGAATGAAATCATTGTTGTATTTTTATCAAATAGAACTTATCCTTCAATGGAAAGAAATCTAATAGCAAAATATGATATTAGAACTAAAATGCAGCGCTTAGTTTATGAAGCTTTAATAGAAAAATAAAATGAAAATCGCAATAGTATGTTATCCAACATTTGGAGGTAGTGGTGTTGTTGCTACAGAGCTTGGTATTGAATTATCTAAAAAAGGTCATGAAATTCATTTTGTTACATATAGTCAACCAGTTAGACTAGAAGCTTTAAATGTAAAACTTCATTTTCATGAAGTAAATGTTCCAAGATACTCTCTTTTTAAATTTCAACCTTATGAATTAGCTTTATCAAGTAGATTAGTCGATGTAGTTAAAGAAAATAATATAGATGTTTTGCATGTTCATTATGCAATACCTCATGCATATGCTGCATATATGGCAAAAAAAATGCTTGAAGATCAAGGAATAAAAATTCCAATAGTTACGACTCTTCACGGGACTGACATAACTTTAGTTGGAAGTCATCCTTTTTATAAGACTGCAGTCTCTTTTAGTATTAATAATTCGGATTGCATAACTGCTGTTTCAAAAAGTTTGAAAAATGATACTATTGAATTATTTAATATAGAAAAAGAGATTGAAGTTGTTAATAATTTTATAGACGTTGAAAAGTTTGTTGTTAAAAAAAAACCGGGTGAAAGAAACCTCCTTGCTAAAGAGGATGAGAAAATAGTTGTTCATATAAGTAATTTTAGACCATTAAAAAGAATTATGGATGTTATTTATGTTTTTGAGCAGATTACAGTTAAAATTAAGGCTAAACTAATTATGATAGGCGAGGGGCCTGAAAAAGTAAAAGCACAAAGATATTGTGAAAAGAATAATTTAAATGATAAAGTACTTTTTTTGGGTAATACTTCAGAAGTATATGATATTTTATATTTTTCAGATCTTTTTTTACTTCTATCTGAAAAA
>CAYUZY010000069.1:0-10407 GCA_964448645.1 uncultured Flavobacteriaceae bacterium | reverse complement strand
TAAGAGCTAAACTTCCAAAAGGAGCTGGAACATGGCCTGCTATATGGACACTTGGAGCAAATATTAATGAAATAGGAAATTATTTTGGAAACCAATTTGGAAATGTTGGTTGGCCCGCTTGTGGAGAAATTGATATTATGGAACTAACTGGATGGGATAAAAATAGTATTGGAGGTCATTTTCATTGGGCGGATAATTCTGGAAATTATCAAAATCTAGGAGATAAAACAGATATTGAAAATTCATATGATGAATTTCACACCTATTCATTAATTTGGGACAGTGCTAAAATTTCTATTCTTTTAGATGACAATACTTTCTTTAGTATGCCAAACACATCCAATAACCCTTATGACAACGATCACTATCTGCTTTTAAACATTGCTATTGGCGGAAATCTTGGAGGAGATGTTCCTTCTAATTTTTCTGAAGAAATTATGGAAATAGACTATGTGAGAATTTATCAATAATTCTTGTCAAAAAATTGAAATAAGAGATCAATTTTATATTTATTGTGCAAAATTGTTATTTTTATAAATATAAAAGCATTAATGAAATTAAATTTTTTATTTTTCTTATTTGTACCCTTTTTTATAATATCCTGCTCCATTAATTTACCTAGTGAGGTTGAAGTTGAATATTCAAGTTTGCTAGAAAGTATCGATTATAATTATGATGTTAAACCTATTTTATCTGACAGATGTTATCAATGTCATGGACCTGATGAAAAAACAAGAAAAGCTGGGCTTAGACTCGATATAGAAGAAATTGCATTTTCTAAATTACAAAGTGGCAATCAAGCTTTTTCAGCAGGAAGTACTTATGGAAGTGAAGTTGCTCACAGAATTTTATCTTCTGATCCAGATGAAATGATGCCAACTCCAGAATCTAAACTTTCTTTGTCAAATAAAGAAAAAGCAATTATTTTAAAATGGATTGAACAAGGTGCCATTTGGAAAGAACATTGGTCTTTTATCCCAGTAAAAAATCCACCATTGCCAATTTTTGAAAAGAAAAATAAAAAAATAAAAAATCCAATTGATAATTTTATTTATGATAAACTAATTAGAAAAGATTTAAGTTTTTCAGAATTAGCAACTAAAGAAAAACTTATTAGAAGAGTTTATTTTGACCTTACAGGCCTTCCTCCATCAATTGAAGAAATAGATGCTTTTGTTTCCAATAACGATCCTAATGCTTATTCAAAAATTGTAGATAAACTTTTAAATAGTGAAGAAAATGCAGAGAGATTAACAATGGATTGGCTTGATCTATCAAGATATGCAGATTCCCATGGATTACATGCGGATGGCTTAAGAATAATGTGGCCGTGGAGGGATTGGGTAATTAAAGCTTTTAAAAATAATATGCCTTATGATGAGTTTGTTTCAGTTCAATTAAGTGGAGATTTAAGAGAAAATGCAACAAGAGAGGATAGAATAGCTACTGCATTCAGCAGGAATTCTCCTATGACTGCTGAAGGAGGTGTAATTGATGAAGAATGGAGATTAAATTATGTTTTTGATAGAACAGAAACAGTTGGAACAGCTTTTCTTGGCCTTACAATGATGTGTGCAAAATGTCATGATCACAAATTTGATCCTATTTCACAGAAAGATTATTATCAACTATCTGGTTTTTTTAATCAAATTAGAGAATTAGGAATGACAGGTGATGATGGTGATTATGGCCCCTTAATGCTCCTGCCAAACATCTCTCAAGAAAAAAAGATATTAGCTTTAGACAAGAAAATTGATCAAAAGAAGACTAAGCTAAAACTCACAAAAGAAGAACTTGCAGAGTTTTATAATTATAGCAATTCACTTTCTGAATCAAAAGTTTCTAGATCAATTAAAAGATCAATAATTCAAAAAGCTAGACTTGAAAATATTAAACCTTTTAAAAAGCAGCTTGCTTCTTTTACAATTGTACAAGGGACTTTTGATAGAAGTTCAAATTTTATAATAGATGATGATTATAATATTTTATGTAATGTTGCCCCTAAAATAGAAAAAGGTATTGATGGAAATGCCTTTAGATTAGGAACTGGAACTGATGCAATTCTCCTAGAAGCTGTTCCTAATTTTGAATGGACAGATCCTTTTTCAGCCACTGTTTGGGTTAATACTGAAAAAAGAAAAAAAGGTTTTGGTCAAACAATAATGGGTACCACTGGAGGTAAAAACAATTTTTGGAGAGGATGGGATCTTTATTTAGATGATCAAAATTTTATTAATTTAAGATTAGTTAGTGCTCTTCCTGGAAATTTAATTCATATAAAATCAAAAGACTCTATTTTAAAAAATAATTGGACTCATTTATCTTTTTCATATGATGGTTTAGGAAAAGCAAATGGAGCAAATTTATTTGTAAATGGCTTAAAAATTAAAAATGAAGTATTAATAGATCATTTGTATAAAACCATAAAACCTGTATCAAGTAGCGGTATAAAATTAGAAAAAAGAGAGCTTAAAATAGGCATTTCAAATGATGGATCTAGTGGAGATAACAAAATATTTAAAGGGTTAATTGATGATATAGTTGTTTATAATAAAGCCTTAACTAACTATGAAATTGGTCATATTTATAATCAATACAACGTTAAACAAAAATTGAACTTAAATGATTCTCAGATAAAAAATCATCTCATAAATAGTGATTATAAAATAACCCAATTGAAAAATCAAATTCAAAATTTAAAGCAAAATCGACTTAATGAAATTTCTGATGTAATTGAATTAATGATAATGGAAGATATGGATAAAAAAAGAAAAACTTTTGCTTATGATAGAGGTTTATACTCTATGCCAAGTTATGAAGTTAGTACAGACGTTCCATCAAAACTACCAAAAATGTCTGAAGATTTACCTAAAAATCGTATTGGGCTTTCAAAATGGTTGTTTGACAAAAAAAATCCGCTAACTTCTAGAGTTACTGTCAATAGATATTGGCAAATGATTTTTGGTAGAGGAATTGTTAATACACCTGGAGATTTTGGTGTTCAAGGGTCATTACCTTCACACCCTGAATTACTTGACTTTTTATCAAATTATCTTGTTGAGAATAACTGGGATATTAAAAACCTTATAAGATTAATGGTAAACTCTCATACTTATATGCAAAGTTCAACACCAAATGAAAAATATACTGAAATTGATCCAGATAACATTTTTCTTTCTAGAAGTAATAGTTACAGATTACCTGCTGAAATGATTAGAGACAATGCACTTGCTGCAAGTGGTTTAATAGTTAAAAATGTGGGAGGTGAAAGTGTCAGACCCTACCAACCCAAAGGTTTATGGAGAGAAAAATCAAATTTTTCTATAAAGCTAATGAACTATAAAGAATCATTAGGTGATAGTCTCTACAGAAGAAGTATGTATACATTTATAAGAAGGACATCTCCTCCTCCATCAATGTCTGTTTTTGATGCTCCAAATAGAGAGGTATGCACAATAAAAAGAGAAATTACTAACACACCCTTACAAGCACTTGTACTTTTAAATGATCCTCAATTTTTTGAAGCTTCCAGAATTCTAGCTGAAAGGATGCAAAAAGAAGCTCCAGATTCAATTGATGAATCTATATCTTATGGATTTAAACTTTGCACATCAAGAAATCCTAAAGAAAAAGAATTGACTTTACTTAAAGAACTTTATTTTCAACAACTTGATAAGTTCAAAAAAAATCCTAAACTTGCATATGAGATTTTTAAAAGTGGAGAAAAACCTAGAGATAGAAGTTTAAATAGATATAAAACAGCAGCTATGTCAATGGTAGCTAATACGATGTTAAACCATGATGAAGCTTATATGAAAAGGTAAATTTATAATATGAATTGTAACGATCATCATCATAACGAAAAATATACAAGAAGAGATTTTCTTACAAAAACTTCTCTAGGCCTTGGAGCTCTTACTCTTGGATCTCTTATTAACCCTACTCCTGTTCTAGGGAATATCAATGATAATAATTTAAGAGCAAATTTAAAACTTCCTCATTTTCCTGCTAAAGCAAAAAGGATTATATATCTATTTCAAAGCGGAGCGCCTTCTCACCTTGACATGTTTGATTATAAACCTTTATTAAAAAAAATGCATGGTAAAGAAATCCCCGATAGCGTTAGAGGAGAACAAAGGCTAACTGGAATGACTGCGGGGCAAGCAAGTTTTCCTTTAGTTTCGTCAATATTTAACTTCAAACAACATGGAGAAAGTGGCACATGGATGAGTGACCTTATGCCACATACATCAAAAATAGTTGATGAATTGTGTTTTATTAAATCAATGTATACTGAGGAGATAAATCATGATCCTGCAGTAACCTTTCTTCAAACGGGATCAAATTTACCAGGAAGACCCTCAATGGGTTCTTGGGTTAGCTATGGATTAGGGTCAGATAATAAAAATCTTCCTGAATTTGTTGTTTTAGTTACAAAGAACAAAAGTGGGCAACCTCTTTATGCAAGATCATGGGGAAATGGATTTCTCCCTTCGAAATACCAAGGTGTTCAGTTTAGATCTGGAAAAGATGCTGTTCTATATCTAGAAAATCCTCCCGGCGTAACTGGTGATTTAAGAAAAGAGCAGCTTGATTATTTAAAAAAACTTGAAAATGAAAATTATAATGACATAGGAGATCCTGAAATTTTATCTAGAATGTCACAATATGAGATGGCATATAGAATGCAAACATCTGTGCCAGAAGTAATGGATGTTTCAAAGGAGCCCGATTACATTTTTGATATGTATGGAGAAGACAGTAAAAACCCTGGCACGTTTGCAGCAAATTGCCTCTTAGCCAGAAAGTTAGTTGAAAAGGATGTTAAATTTATTCAACTCTATCATCAAGGTTGGGATCACCACGGAAATCTTAATAAAGATATTAAAATTCAATGTAAAGAAACTGATCAAGCCTCAGCTGCCTTAATTAAAGATTTAAAACAAAGAGGTCTTTTAGAAGACACATTAGTGATTTGGGGAGGTGAATTTGGAAGAACAAGCTATACTCAAGGGTCGATTGATAGTCCTGGGTATGGAAGAGATCATCACCCTAGATGTTTTACAATATTTATGGCTGGCGCTGGAGTTAAAAAAGGCATAACATTTGGTGCTACTGATGAGTTTGGTTATAATTTAACTGAGGATCCTGTTCATGTCCATGATTTTCAAGCAACAATTATGCACTTATTAGGAATTGATCATGAAAGGCTTACATTTAAACACCAAGGAAGAAGATATAGATTAACAGATGTGCATGGGCATGTAGTAAAAAATATTTTATCATGAAAAAATCAAATTTAAATTCAAGGCGAAATTTTATAAAAAACTCTGCATTAGTTGGTGTTGGAATTAGTTCACCAATGAGCACCTTTGCTATAGGAAAAAACTTAAAAGAAACCAGTGGAGTTGTCGGACATAGAGATTTTAAATATAAGGTTGATAAAAAATGGGGAGTGCAAAATCCAAATAATTTCCCTGTTAATCATTGTCATGAAATGGTAATGGATAAAAGAAATAGAATTCTAATGACTACAACTCATCCAAAAAATAATGTTTTAATTTATGATCAGTCTGGTAAAATTCTGGACTCTTGGAGTATAGGTTACTCCGGAGCGCATGGTTTAACTATTGTTGACGAAGGTGGTGAAGAGTTTTTATATATAACTGATCCTGATTTACATAAAGTTTGTAAAACTGATTTAAAAGGAAGAAAAATTTTAGAGTTTGATTACCCCAAAGAAATTAAAGAATATAATTCAAAGGAAGACTTCAAGCCCACTGAAACGACCGTTTCACCTAATGGAGATATTTTTATTGCTGATGGTTATGGAAAGGATTTTATAATAAAATATGATTCTAAAGGAAATTATATTAAGCATTTTGGTGGTCGAGGAGATAACAATGATCAATTTGAATCTTGTCATGGAATAACTGTTGATACAAGGAAAAATAATAATTTTTCACTATTAATTACTTCCAGATCTAAAAATGAATTTAAAAGATTTGATTTTGAAGGTAATCATCTTGAAACTATTTCATTACCTGGATGTTGGATTTGCCGTCCTGTTGTTAAAGGGAATAATCTGTTTTTTGCTGTAATAATTACTGAAAGTTGGTGGAATTATGATGGGATGTTAGCTGTTTTAGATAATAATAATAAAGTTATTTCAATGCCAGGGGGAAGTAATCCAAAATATTTAGGCAATCAATTGGAAAAACCTCTTTATGACGATAAAACATTTTTAAACCCACATGATGTCTGTGTAGATAACGATGACAATTTATATGTTCCTCAATGGAATTCAGGTAAAACCTATCCGCTCAAATTAATTAGAACTTAATTTATTTTAATGATAGTATTTGATATCTCTTCTTTTTTTGGAAGATTTCATCCCCTAGTAGTTCATTTACCTATTGGTTTCATTTTTTTAGCAATTTTTTTGGAGATTTATGCTGTCTACAAAAAGTTAAACTTTAGTAGAAGAATTATAAGTTTTTGTTGGTTTTTAGGATTTATAAGTTCTTTTTTTGCTGCATTATTTGGTTGGCTATTAGCTTCAAATGGTTATTATATAGAAGAAAACATCTATATTCATAGATGGTCAGGTATTTTAATCGTTTTTCTAAGTTTTATTGGCTGGGGAATAAAAGCTAGGGTAATTAATTTATTCAATTCCCAAGATTCATTTATAAATTATACTGTATTAATATTTCTTTTAATTGTTGGTCATCAAGGCGGAAATATTACTCATGGTGAAAATTATCTTTTTGAATATGCACCAGACTTTGTGAAAAAATATTTTTATAAAGAAAAAAATCAACTCATTTCATATAAAGAAAAAGAAATTGATTCTATTAAAGTTTTTTCAGAATTAATTCTTCCAGTTTTTGAAAATAAATGTATAGCCTGTCATAACAGTGATATTCCAAGTGGTGGCTTAAATATGGTAAGTCTCGATAAAATATTAGTAGGTGGAGCAGCAGGAAGTTCAATTATTGAGGGAAATTCTGAAAACAGCCCTCTTTTCAAAAGAATAACACTTTCTCAAAATAATTCAAAATTCATGCCTCCATCAGGAGTATCTCTAACTTATGATGAAATTAATTTAATTAAATGGTGGATTAATCATGGTGTAAAAAATGATATGAGACTGGATGAAATTGAATTGTCTGAAGAAGATAAATTACTTCTAAACAAACTTTTTGAAATTGACACAAAAGGAAAACCTTGGTATGAAAACCTTAAAAATTTAGCGGAATTAAAATCAGAGGATTTAAAAATTTTAGAGACAAAAAATCTTTCTTGGAAACAACTTGCAAATAATTACCCAGTAATTGAGATTAAGTTTAATGGAGATAAGATAACTGATGATGTTCTTAATGAAATATTAAAGTTTAATAAACATGTGATTTCACTTACACTTAAAAATAGTAATCTAAATGACTCACAACTAAAAATTATCTCTCAACTAGAAAATTTAATGATTTTAAATATTCAAAATAATCCCATTTCAGATAAAGGAATAACAAATCTGAAATCTTTAAATCATCTTGAAAAATTAAATCTTTATGGCACAAATGTGTCAGATCTGTCACTTCAAACCTTTACGGAAATAAAATCACTAAAGAAGATATATCTATGGAACACAAAAGTGTCAAAGGAAAAAATTGATGAATTTAATCAAGAAAATAAATCAAAAGAAGCGCTTCTTAATTTTTAAAGAAACAGTTAAAACTAGCAATTACAATCCTGGCAAGAACAATTCTCACAAGTACAATTACTACAATCTCCCGTTTTACAACCATCACATGAACAACTACAACTCATAACTTTTTTTATTAAAGTTACAACAAAATTATGACTCAAATTTGTTTAAAGAATAATTAAGATATTTTTAAATATAGGATATCCTATGTAATCTATTATAAAGTATAATAATATTCAAATTATAATTTAAATTGAAGAAAATAAAATTGAATTGGAATATTCAAGAAATAAAAATGATAAGAGGATTAAACAATGTAGATTAAATTATAAGTAAAATACATTTCTAAATTTACTTTAGTAACTTATATATAAAACAAAAAAATCTTTGTGACTTTAACTATATTTATATATGAAAAAAATTTTTCCTATACTCTTTCTTTTATTTTCTTGTTATAAAGATAAAGCCATAGATCAACCTTGTAAAAATGAAACTCCTATTAATTCAGATATTGTCTGTATTGAAATCTATGAACCTGTTTGTGGCTGTGATAATATAACATATAGTAATAGTTGTTATGCTACAAACTATGGAAATATAAACTCTTTTGAATTAGGAGCATGTAATTAATAGCTAATACCTCCTTTTAAAAACTTGACAATTTGAAATATTTAATGTAAAAAAAGGAGACGAACTTTCGAACATCTCCTTTTGCAAAACTCATTAATCAATTTAAAGAAAAAATATTTTTTTACTCAACTAAAACAGCCCTTCTAAATTTTTTTCTGTTCAAATGAGTCTTTTTTTCAAAAAATAAACGTTTATTTCTCTCTTTAAGCATTGCCATGGCATGACCTTGGTTTTGCTCTAGTGCTACTATAAAATTATCGCTCATGATTTCTAATCTTTATTGCGTTAAACTTATTGTAACGATTGATCCGGATGCGTTCTCTCCACCCGCGACTATATTATAAAACCCAGTCCACACGGGTCATATATATTGTGAAATAAGAGTTTCACAACTTAAAGTTATAAAAATTATTTTAAATAAAAAAAGGAGATGAACTTTCGAACATCTCCTTTGTACTCGGAGCGGGACTTGAACCCGCACGACCGCAATGGTCATTGGATTTTAAGTCCAACGTGTCTACCAATTCCACCATCCGAGCATAAAATCTATGAGCGAAAGACGGGATTTGAACCCGCGACCCTCACCTTGGCAAGGTGATGCTCTACCCCTGAGCTACTTTCGCTTAAACGATTGCAAATGTAAAAATAAATTTAATAAATAAGTTCAATTTTGTTTTAGGTTTTAACTCCGTTTTTTTAATCTTCTCTTTATTTCATTTAATTGTAATAAAGCTTCAACTGGAGTTAATGTATCTATATCAAGAGAATTAATATCATCTCTTAATTCCTCAAGTATAGGATCGTCCAATTTAAAAAAACTTAACTGCAATTTTTCATCTTTTTTTGAAGGATCCATTTTCTTATTTGAAGATCCATGAATCTTTTCTAAATTTTTTAATTTATTGTTTGCAGATTGTAATACATGTCTTGGCATACCAGCCATCTTAGCTACTTGAATTCCAAAACTATGAGCACTTCCTCCAGGAATTAATTTTCTGAGAAAAAGAATTTTATTTTTTAATTCTTTAACGGAAACATTGAAATTTTTAACTCTATTAAAAAACTGTTTCATTTCATTTAATTCATGGTAATGCGTAGCAAAAAGAACTTTTGGTCTATAAGGATGTTCATGTAAATATTCAGTTATAGCCCAAGCTATTGAAATTCCATCATAAGTACTTGTTCCTCTTCCAATCTCATCTAATAAAACCAAACTTTTCTCACTAATGTTATTTAAAATAGTTGCTGTTTCATTCATTTCAACCATAAAAGTTGACGCCCCCATTGAAATATTATCTGAAGCTCCTACCCTAGTAAAAATTTTATCAAAAACTCCAAGACTAGCAGTTGTAGCTGGAACAAAAGATCCAATCTGATTTAATAAACAAATAAGAGCAGTTTGTCTTAAAATTGCAGACTTACCTGACATATTAGGCCCAGTAATCATTATAATTTGATTATCCTCTCTATCTAAAGATAGATCATTAGAAATATATGGGTTTCCAGGGTCTAACTGCATTTCAATTACTGGATGTCTCCCTCCTTTTATTTCAATCGAACTCTTATCAATAATTTTTGGACAACAATAATTGTTTTTCTTAGCAATTATAGCAAAACAAGCTAAACAATCTAGTGATGCTAGTATTTTTGCGTTAACTTTTAATACATTAAGTTCATTCTGCAATTTTTTAATTAAATCAATAAAAATCTCCGATTCAAGTTTTTGAATTTGTTCCTCAGAGTTTAAAATTTTTATTTCAAACTCTTTTAATTCATCATTTATATACCTTTCAGCACTAACTAAAGTTTGCTTCCTTATCCAATCTTCTGGAACTTTATCTTTATGAGTATTTCTAACTTCAAAATAATATCCAAAAACATTATTAAATGCAATTTTTAATGAAGGTATCTTTGTTTTTTCAGTTTCTCTTACCAGCATTTTGTCTAAATAATCTTTAGCTGATTTTTTTAATTCTCTTAGATCATCTAATTCTTTAGAGAAACCTTCAGCTATAACATTTCCTTTATTCAAAAGAACTGGTGCCTCAGGATTCAAAGTTTTACAAAGA
>CAYUZY010000068.1:0-10571 GCA_964448645.1 uncultured Flavobacteriaceae bacterium | reverse complement strand
ATTTTGAGTACCCCTAAACTCTCATATCTCAATTTTTTCTCCCACTTACAGGATTGAATTCAATCTTATTCCGTAATGAGCATCCTTTGATCTTTACTAAAGTCAATAAATTTATGCCCATAAAAATTAAGTTTTTTTCCAAATGAAACAAAATATGGAGTAAAATATATTTTTCCCTTTTTTACTGATTCCTTATAATTTAATGCAAGCATCTGATTTTTATGTTTTTTACCTTTATTATCAATTGTAACACCAGAAAGAATTAAATCAACATATTTTTCCTTGTTTTCTGGAATATTAAAATAATCATTAGCTGAATTATTAAGATACTTTTCATTAAAAAGAGATAAAGTTGAAAAAATCAGAGTATTTAAAACATGTTTTTTTGTTACCTCTCTTTTATAATCATTAGGAGAATGTCCAGCTTCAATTAATATAGTTGGTGTATTATTAGATGTGAAATGGTCTCCCATACAATTTTCATTAAAATCATCTTTATATCTTGATATATGTCCTGAAATATGAGTATTTAATTCATTGAACAAAGAAATAATAAGTAAAATTGACTTCTCTCTAGCTTTATTTATTTGATTTTTATTGCTAATAGAAGGAGCTAGAAAAGAAATAACAGCACTTTTTTCTGAATCCCCAACAGAATAAATTGTTCTTTGTCCATGAAGATTGAAGCAAAAATCAGGATTTATCTCATTGTATAGATTAATAAGACATTTACTTTCTGGCTGAGACAATTTTATAGCATCTCTATTTAAATCAACATCATTAAAATTATTTCTAGTATATAATTTGGCCCCATCAGGGTTTAATTGAGGTATTATATAGAAAGTAAAGTTTTTAATATACTCTTTATTACTTTTTGAGGTTAACCAAGGAATAAAATCAAATAATGCTTTAGTAGTAGTTGTTTCATTACCATGCATTTGTGACCATAAAAGAATATTTTTTGATCCAGATCCTATTTTTAATTGATATATTGGTCTTTTCTGAACAGATTTCCCGATAATTTTAATGTTAACCGATTTATCAAGATTAACTATATAATCATAAAGTTTTTTTGGTGATATATACCTTTCTTCAAACATAAAATTAAATTCGTAAAAATAAGAATGAATAAGTTTACAAATGTATACATTATAAGTAACAATATAATATATACAAACCTTATTTTGTTACATCTGTAAACAAAATTATATTTTATTTTTTATGTGCTTGTAAATCAATTATTTAAAAGATTTATATAAAACTATAGTTTAGCTAAAATTTGATATTTTAAGTGAGGATTAGTAATATATTTTAACTATATTTATATTAAAATAGTTACAGTGTTAAACATTGATGAATTTATAAATAGGATTAATGAGCTAATGGAAGAACATCAATTAAACGCCTCCTCCCTAGCAGATAAAATTGGAGTTCAAAGATCTTCTCTTTCTCATATTTTATCAAAAAGAAACAAACCTAGTCTTGATTTTATTTTAAAAATAAATGAGAATTTTGAAAAAATTGACTTGAATTGGTTATTATTTGGTAAAAATTCAATCAAAAATATCGAAAATTACAATCCTAATGTTATTAATCCCAATGAATCAACCTCAAGCCCTGTTAATCTCGAGAATATTAAAATAAAAGAAATTATTCATCTTTATGAAGATGGATCTTTTAATGTATATTTCCCAAAAAAATAATTTGAATAAACCTCTATTTCTTTTTATGTTCCTTTTTATTTCTTGTTACAATGTTTCAAGAGATTGCACTAATTTCCATGAGGGAGAGTTCATTTTTAAATCTATTATTAATGGTGAAATTAAAACTTCAAAATTTATAAGAAACAAAACACATGAAATTGAGTTTTTTGAAAACAAAATTGATAGTGCAAAAATTAGATGGGTTAATGATTGCGAATGTATTTTAACTAAATTAAATCCCAAATCAAACCAAGAAAAAAGACCTATTCAAATTAAAATATTATCTACAAAAGAAAAATCTTATACTTTCGAATATTCATTAGTTGGAGACCTTAAAAACAAAAGAAGAGGCAAGGTTATTAAAGCAAAATAATTTTACTTTTAAATATCCATTTTAATTTGAGATTTATTTTCAGATGAAATGTGCTCTTCATTTAAAACTTCAATCTCATTTACAGTCTTTTCAATCGAATCATCATATGGCAAAGCTTCCTTTAATTCAACTTTTTTTATTTTTTTTGAACTTAATTGATTTCCCTGAGCCTTATATCCTTTTATATTTATAAATTCTTCAACATTTATTTCAAAATCAGAAAAGGGTTCTTTCCCTCTTGTTTTTTCAAATTTCAACAACAATATTGGTCTCCAATTTAAATCTATATGGATTAATTTATCCTGTTTTTCAATAAAGAAATCCTCTTTAGAATGATTTTCAATTAAAAATCTTTTCAAAAAATATCTTTTTTTAAAATCACTAAAATATATTGCCGTTATTGGTTTATTAGGAACCCATTTTTCAATATGTGTTATACTGTCATCAAAATGTAATGTGATTTCAGGGTGGACAACTTTCGAAGACCCTGAATTTGAAATCATTAATATTTTTTCATTTCCTTTGAATTCTCCAAGCAAAACACCTCTTTCCTCAAGATTTATTCTCCTGACAGTCTCATCAAACCATAGCTTTCTTGGTTTTAAAGTCGATATTCCTTTTTCTTTTAGATCAATCTTTTTTACTTGATATTTTGTTACAGTATTACCTCTTGAAGACCTTCCTTTAATTTGTAAATCAGCAAAATCTAAATCCCATTTTAACTTTTTAATTTTTGAAAGATTTTTTAGTGTAACCAAAACAGTTTCAGCTTCACCATTAGGGTTCGATGTAAAATAAAGAATTTCTGATTCTGAATTACCTTGTGTTAGATTATAAATTTTATCCCTTGTAACTCCTTCAACAGAGAATCTTTTAATAAAAGAAGTACCTTTTTTACCATCCCTGTAAATCATGTTATAAATAGTCCTAGAATCCTTTTTCTTAAAAACAGCTGCATGTATAACCTCTTTTCCGACAAAAACTTTTGAATCAACCCTAACAACTCTCATTTCTCCACTTTTGTTAAAAACAATCACATCATCTATGTCAGAGCAATCACAAACAAACTCATCTTTCCTTAAAGAAGTTCCAACAAAACCTTCTTCTCTATTTAAATACAATTTTTGATTTCTAACTACAACTTTTTTTACATCGACATCATCAAAAACCCTTATTTCTGATTTCCTTTTTTTACTTTCCCCATAAGTTTTTTTTAAATAATTAAAATACCTTATACTGAAATCTATAAGATGATCTAGATTGTTTTTAGTTTCTTCAATATTTGCTTCTAAATTTTCAATTTTTTCCTGAGCCTTATCTATATCAAACTTTGAAATTCTTTTTATTTTTATTTCAGTCAATTTTATAAGATCCTCTTCGTTTATTTTTCTCTTTAAATTATTTTTGTATGATTCGAGACCATCATTTATTGACCTTATAACACCATCCCAAGTTTCTTCTTCTTCAATATTCCTATATATCCTTTTTTCAATAAAAATCCTTTCTAATGTTAATGAATGCCATTGATTTTCAAGGTCTTGAAGCTGAACTTCTAATTCCGCTTTTAAAAGTTGAACAGTATTGTCTGTTGAAATTTTTAAAATCTCACTAACTCCCATAAAATGAGGTTTGTTGTCTATGATTAGACACCCTAATGGAGAGACGGAAGTTTCACAAGATGTAAAAGCGTAAAGAGCGTCTATAGTTTTATCTGGTGAAATTCCATTTGGCAAGTGAACTAATATCTCTACATCTGACGAGGTATTATCTTCAATCTTTTTTATCTTAATTTTACCCTTTTCATTTGATTTAATAATACTTTCTATCAAACTAGAAGTTGTAGTTGAATATGGGATTTCTGAAATTATTAATGTGTTTTTATTTAATTGATTAATTTTTGCTCTAACACGAATCTTCCCTCCTCTTTGTCCATCATTGTAATTTTGGATGTCAATAATACCGCCAGTTTGAAAATCTGGATACAAACTAATTCTTTTGCCTTTTAAGTGATTTATACTAGCTTGAATTAGCTCATTAAAATTATGAGGTAATATTTTAGTTGACAATCCAACAGCGATTCCTTCTGCCCCTTGAGCTAATAAAAGAGGAAATTTTATTGGTAAGTAAACAGGCTCTTTTTTTCTTCCATCATAAGATAATTGCCACTTTGTGACTTTTGGACTGTAAACAACTTCCAGTGCAAATTTTGAAAGCCTAGCTTCAATATATCTTGATGCTGCAGCACTATCACCAGTTAAAATATTACCCCAATTTCCTTGCATATCTATAAGCAACTCCTTCTGTCCAATCTGAACCATTGCATCAGCAATACTTGCATCTCCATGAGGATGATATTGCATAGTATGACCTACTATATTAGCAACTTTGCTATACCTTCCATCATCTAAATCCTTCATTGAATGTAATATTCGCCTTTGAACTGGTTTTAAACCATCTTCAATAGAAGGTATTGCCCTTTCTAGAATAACATAAGAAGCATAATCAAGGAACCAATCTTGATACATTCCAGTTACCTTAACTATTTTCTCATCTTGATCATTATTCTTAATGAGATCTATATTTTCCATTAATTATTATTTTTTTTGTCAATTAAATCTAATTCTACCTTAAGGTTATTAATAATAAACTCTTGTCTATCCATAGTGTTTTTACCCATATAAAAATCTAGGAGCTTTTCAATAGTTGTTTCTTTATCAAGCATTACAGGATCTAACTTGATATTGTCTCCAATAAAAAATTTAAATTCATCTGGTGAGATTTCACCTAACCCTTTAAATCTAGTAATTTCAGACTTTCCTTTTAATTGATTAAGAGCATTATTTCTTTCTTGTTCACTATAACAATAAATTGTCTCTTTTTTATCTCTTACTCGAAACAAAGGTGTTTGTAAAATATACAAATGACCTTCTTTTATTAGTTCAGGAAAAAATTGGAGAAAAAATGTTATTAAAAGAAGCCTAATATGCATTCCGTCAACATCTGCATCAGTTGCAATCACAATATTATTATACCTAAGTTCTTCTAGACTTTCTTCTATATTTAATGCTGCTTGCAAAAGATTAAACTCTTCATTTTCATAAACAATTTTTTTGGACATACCATAACAGTTTAAAGGCTTTCCTCTTAAACTAAATACGGCTTGAGTATTTACATTTCTAGATTTAGTAATTGAACCACTTGCTGAATCACCTTCTGTAATGAATAAAGTAGAATTTAATCTGTTTTCATTTTTTAAATCTGATAAATGTACTCTACAATCTCTTAATTTTTTGTTATGTAAACTTGCCTTTTTAGCTCTTTCTCTGGCTAGTTTTCTAATCCCTGATAATTCTTTTCTCTCTTTTTCTGCCTGAATGATTTTTTTCTGGATAGCTTCAGAAACTGCAGGGTTTTTGTGTAAAAAATTATCAAGTTTATTATTTAAGAAATCTATTATATGAACTCTTACTGACTGTAAATCTCCTCCCATTTCTGTCGAACCTAATTTAGTTTTAGTTTGAGACTCAAAAACAGGCTCCATAACTTTAATGCTTATAGCAGATATAATTGATTTTCTAATGTCAGAAGAATCATAATTTTTACCATAATGTTCTCTTATTGTTTTTACTATCCCTTCCCTAAAAGCAGATTGATGAGTTCCTCCTTGAGTAGTATATTGACCATTCACAAATGAATAATACTCTTCACTATACTGGGTTCTACTATGTGTTAAAGCCACCTCAATATCTGTCCCTTTTAAATGGATTATAGGATACAATAAATCTTCTAAATTTATTTGATCAACAAGAAGATCTTTTAAACCATTTTCAGAGTAATATTTTACACCATTAAGATTAATTGTCAATCCTGGATTTAAAAAAACATAATTTTTAAGCATTCTTTCAACATACTCTAATCTATACTTAAAGTTTTTAAATATTTTAGTGTCAGGTCTAAAAACGACTTTAGTTCCTTTTCTTTTTGAAGATGATTGAAGATCAGATTCCTCTAATAAGTTTCCATCTTCAAACAAAGCGAATTTATATTTATCATCTCTAAATGACTCTACTTTAAAATCTGAAGACAAAGCATTTACAGCTTTTGTTCCAACACCATTTAATCCAACTGCTTTCTTAAAAGCTCTTGTATCATATTTACCACCTGTATTCATTTTCGAAACAACATCAACTAACTTTCCTTGAGGAATGCCTCTTCCATAGTCTCTTACGGTTACGTTCTGCTCTTTAATTAAAATGTCAATTGACTTGCCAGCACCCATTACATACTCATCAATACAATTGTCAATTATTTCTTTTAATAATATATATATCCCATCATCAGGCGAAGATCCATCTCCTAATTTACCTATATACATTCCAGGCCTTAACCTAATATGTTCTCTCCAGTCTAGAGAACGAATATTTTCCTCTGTATATGAAATTGATTTACCCATTAATAATTTGGGCTAATATAATTATTGAAATTGTATTGTTATTCCCTATTATATATAAGAAATCAACAAAATATTAAAAGATTGTTAAGAACTATCTAAAACAGAATAATCTTAGAGTAATTAAAATTACACATTAAATCTAAAATGTATAACATCTCCATCATTAACTTTATATTCTTTTCCTTCAATTTTCATTTTACCAGCTTCTTTTACTTTATTTTCTGAACCATATTTTTGAAAATTTGAAAAACTATTAACTTCAGCCCGAATAAAACCTTTTTCAAAATCAGAGTGAATTACTGAAGCTGCTTTAGGAGCTTTGTCATTTTTATTAATAGTCCATGCCTTAACTTCTTTTTTCCCTGCAGTAAAGAAGGTTTGTCTGTTTAATAAATCATATGTTGCATGGATTAATTTAAATCCACCTGATTCTATAAGCCCTAAATCATCTAAAAACAATTTTCTCTCTTCAAAACTCTCAAGTTCATTTATCTCTGCTTCTACATTAACAGACAAAAAAATTAAATTAGAATTTTCATTTAATATTAAATTTCGAACTTTATTTACATATTCATTTCCTTTTGAAGCTGATATTTCATCTACATTACACACGTATAAAACAGGTTTGTCAGTTAAAAGTTGTAATGGTTTAACAAATTGAGCATATTCTTCTTTTGTAAAATTTAATTCTCTAACATTTTTTGATTTACCAATAGATGATTGAATTTTAATTAAAATATCATTTTCTTTTATTGCATTCTTTTCTCCTGTTTGAATGGCTCTTTTTATTCTTTCAATTTTTTTTTCTATTGTTTCTAGATCTTTTAATTGTAACTCCATATCTATAGTTTCTTTATCTCTAATTGGATCTATTGATCCTTCGACATGAATTATTTTATCATTATCAAAACATCTTAAAACATGAATAATAGCATCTGTCTCTCTAATGTTAGCTAAGAATTGATTTCCAAGACCCTCCCCTTTACTTGCACCTTTAACTAAACCTGCAATATCTAGAATTTCAATTGTTGCTGGAACAACTTTTTCAGGATTAACTAATGATTCAAGAGTTTCAAGCCTTATGTCTGGAACATTTACAATGCCAATATTTGGTTCTATTGTGCAAAAAGGAAAGTTAGCACTTTGAGCTTTAGCATTAGTTAAACAATTAAATAAAGTTGATTTTCCAACGTTTGGCAATCCTACTATACCTGCTTTCATTTAAATTATTTTAATCAGGCTTATGCATAAAGCCTTGTTTTTTTAATAATTCTTCTTCTGTTTCAACATTATTTTCATCAGGAATACAACAATCTACAGGACAAACTGCTGCACATTGAGGTTCTTCATGAAAACCTTTACATTCAGTACATTTATCTGAAGCTATAAAATAAAATTCATCTGAAATAGGCATTTGAAATTCTTCAGCATTGACGTTTTTTCCATTAGAAAGAATAATATCTCCTTTTAAGCTTGTTCCGTCTTTATATCTCCAATCTTCTGCACCCTAATAAATAGCTGTATTAGGGCATTCTGGTTCACAAGCCCCACAATTTATACAGTCTTCAGTAATTATTATAGCCATTATTAAAGTTCTTCCATAAATTTGTTGCAAAAGTAACATGTATTAAATTTTTTAACAAATTAAATGATAGATCTTAACTCTAAAATTAAAGTTTTAAGTGAATTGGGAATTTATATTTCAAAAATTTTAAATAACAAATCTCAATCAACGTTAGACAATTTAAGTAATTCAATCCTTGATAATAATAGATGGTTTGATAAAAAATCTATAGTCTATTCATTAAGAGTATGGAGTGAAATCTTGAAAACAGATTTAATTAAAAAATGGTTATACAAATATCAAATAAGTTCTTTTAAAAAAAAGAAAACAATTGCTCTTATTCTTCCGGGGAATATACCATTAGTTGGGTTTCATGATATTTTATGTTTATGGATATTGGGATACAAAGGTTTAATAAAATTATCTTCTAAAGACAATGTAGCAATACCTTTTTTAACAAGTTATTTAGAAAAAAAAAGTAAAGTTAAATCATTTACTTATACAGATTCTATAATTAAAAATTTTGATGCTGTAATAGCTACAGGTTCTAATAATTCATCTATTTATTTTAAATATTATTTTTTTAAATACCCAAATATTATAAGAAAAAACAGGACTTCAATTGCAGTTTTAGATGGAAATGAGACAGAAATAGATTTAAAAAATTTAGGAAAGGATATTTTACTTTATTATGGGCTTGGTTGCAGAAATGTTTCAAAAATATATATTCCAAAAGGATTTGACTTAAATAAAATTTATAAAGGATTAGAACCTTTTTCTTATGTCATTAAAAATTCCAAATACGCTAACAACTATGATTACAACAAATCTATTTTTTTAATTAATCAAGATAAGTTCTTAGACAATGGTTTTTTTATACTCAAAGAAAATTCAAAGATTTATTCACCTATTTCATGTGCCTTCTATGAATTTTATGATAGCAAAAAAAACCTAAAAAGTAAACTTAATAATTTTAAGGATGATATTCAGTGCATAGTAAGTAAATCAACAATTATCAAAGGAATACCTTTCGGGTCTTCTCAAAGACCCTCTCTTGAAGATTATGCAGATAATATAGATACAATTAAGTTTTTAATGAACATATAAATGTTAAAAAAGATTTCAAATTTCATATATACATATTTTAATAATAAAGAACTATTAACAATATTTGCACTTTTAATAAAACTTAGCAAATAATTAAGTGTAAAATGAAAAAACATAACTTTAGTGCAGGTCCATCTATTTTGCCACCAGAAGTTTTAGAAGATGCCTCTAGAGCTATAATAAACCTTAACAAAAAAGGACTTTCACTTCTTGAAATATCTCATAGAAGTAAAGAATTTATCTCTATAATGGAGGAGGCATGTTCATTGGCACTTGAATTAACTGGTTTAAATAAAAATGGCTATAAAGCACTTTTTCTTCAAGGTGGCGCAAGTCTTCAATTTTTAATGGTTGCATATAATTTTTTAAAAACAAAAGCAGGTTATATAAATACTGGAACATGGTCTGAAAAAGCAATTAAAGAAGCTAAGCTTTTTGGAGAAGTAATTGAAATTGCATCTTCAAAGAACAAGAATTTTAATTACATACCAAAAGAAATTAAAACAGAGGATGATTTTGACTATATTCATTTAACTACAAATAATACGATATTTGGAACTCAATTCCACAATTTACCTGAAAGCAATTCAAGATTAATTGCAGACATGAGTTCTGACATTTTCTCTAGAACAATTGATTATTCTAAGTTTGATCTATTTTATGCTGGGGCTCAAAAAAATACTGGACCAGCGGGAACTACTCTTGTTATCATTAATGAATCTCTTTTAGCTGAAATAAAAATGAACATACCATCAATGCTAAACTATAAAACACATTTTGACAAAGAAAGTATGTTTAACACTCCTCCTGTTTTTTCAATTTACACTGTGATGTTAAATCTTAGATGGATTAAAAAAAATGGTGGAATTAAAAATTTAGAAAAACGAAATAGAGAAAAAGCTAGTTTAATTTATAATGAAATAGATACTAATTCTAAGTTTGTGGGATTTGCAGAAAAAAATGATAGAAGCTTTATGAATGTAACTTTTAATTTAGTTAACTCCGAGGAAAAAGATGTTTTTGACAAAATATGCGAAGAAAATAATATCGTTGGAATTAATGGACATAGATCTGTTGGCGGATATAGAGCTTCGATATATAATGCTATGCCTTTAGAAAGTGTTCAAATATTAGTTGATTGTATGAAAAAACTTGAAAAAAAATAATTTTATGAAAATTTTAGCAAATGATGGAATTTCTAATAAAGGCATTGATTTATTATCAAAATCAGGTCACGATGTTATTACAGTTAATGTCGCTCAAGATCAATTAATCAATTATATTAACAACAATAAAATTTCATGTTTAATTGTCAGGAGTGCCACTACTGCAAGAAAAGATTTAATTGATTCTTGCCCAAATTTAAAATTA
>CAYUZY010000067.1:6665-10731 GCA_964448645.1 uncultured Flavobacteriaceae bacterium | reverse complement strand
AAACTGAAAGTGCAGCTAAAAACAATGAACCTGGAAAAGTAATGTGAGACATAACGTTATCAAGAAATTCAGAAGTTTCATTACCAGGTCTAATTCCTGGCACAAATCCACCACTTCTTTTTAAATCATCTGACATTTTATTAGTTGGAACAGTTATAGCGGTGTAAAAATAAGTAAAAATGATTATTAATATTGCAAATAATATATTATACCAAAGTCCAAAAATATCTGAAAAATTAGCTTGTAACCATTGACCGGACTTTGAACCACTAATAGCACTTCCTATATAAGCTGGAATAAACATTAAAGCCTGGGCAAATATAATAGGCATAACGCCAGACGCATTTAGTCTTAAAGGAATATATTGTCTAGATCCGTAAGCTGCTCTATCATTAGAGTTTCCTCCTGCTGAACGTCTAGCATATTGAACAGGGATTCGTCTAACAGCCATTACTAATAAAACTGAAAGTAAAATAATTACTATCCATAAAACCAATTCTATTAAAATCATCATTAAACCACCATTATTTTCAGTTACCCTAGAAACAAACTCTTGAGCAAAAGAAAGTGGAAGACTTGCTATTATACCAACCATAATAAGTAGAGAAATTCCATTTCCAATACCTCTATCAGTAATTTTTTCACCTAACCACATCGCAAAAATTGTTCCAGTTACTAAAATAATTACCGATGAAAAAATAAATTGAGGACCTCTTCCTAATACAAAAGCTGAATCAGGAACTCCAAGCGCACTTAATCCAAACAAATATGCTGGAGCTTGAATTACACAAATTAAAATAGTTAACCATCTAGTTATTTGAGTAATTTTTTTTCTACCACTTTCACCTTCTTTTTGAAGTTTCTGAAGATAAGGAACTGCTATTCCCATTAATTGAACGACAATAGAAGCAGAAATATAAGGCATAATGCCTAAAGCAAAAACTGAAGCATTAGCAAACGCTCCCCCAGTAAAAGCATTAAGTATACCAAGTAATCCTCCACCTCCAGTCCTGCTTGTTAATTCTGATAACTGAACTGGATCAATTCCAGGTAAAACAATTTGAGCTCCAATCCTATAAACTAAAAGCATTCCAAGGGTCAATATGATCCTTTCCCTAAGTTCAACTATTCTATATATATTAAGTATTGTTTCTAAAAATTTATTCATTAAAAATTAAATTAATATAGCTTCTCCTCCCTTTGCTTCAATTTCAGACTTTGCTTTAGCTGAAAACTTATGCGCAAAAATCTTTATTGATGATTTTAATTCCCCTTTTCCTAAAACCTTATACATCTCTTTCGATTTAACTATGTTTAGATCCTCTAAAATTTTAAAATTAAGTTCTTTTGAAATTTTTTTCTCATCAACAAGTTTTTGAATACTACCAAGGTTCATTATTCTATAATTTTTTCTATTAATATTTTTAAATCCAAACTTTGGAATCCGACGTTGTAATGGCATTTGACCTCCTTCAAATCCAATTTTTTTAGAATATCCTGATCTAGATTTAGCTCCTTTATGACCTCTTGAAGATGTTCCACCTTTTCCAGAAGATTGACCACGACCTAGTCTCTTTCCTTTCCTTTGAACAGATCCCTTTTCAGGCTTTAATTGATTTAAATTCATAATTTAATTACTTGAACTAGATGTTTTACTTTATTTATCATTCCTAAAATATTGGGATTATCTTCATGAATAACTTCTTTTCCAATTCCTCTAAGACCAAGAGCTTTAAGAGTTAACTTTTGCTTTTTAATTCTTTTAATATTACTCTTAATTTGAATTATCTTAATTTTTCCCATAATTATCCATTAAAGACTTTATCTATAGAAATTCCTCTTTGGCTAGCAATTATTTGAGGGTCTCTCAACTTAAGAAGAGCATCAAAAGTTGCTTTAACAACATTGTGATGATTAGAGGATCCTTGCGATTTTGAAAGTACATTTTGGACACCAACTGACTCTAAAACTGATCTTACAGCTCCTCCTGCGATAACTCCAGTACCTTCAGAAGCAGGTTTTAAAAAAACTTTTGCTCCTCCATATTTTCCTTTTTGTTCATGTGGTAAAGTTCCTTTACTAATAGGTATTCTTATAAGGTTTTTTTTAGCATCTTCAACTGCCTTTGAAATAGCCTCAGAAACTTCTTTAGACTTTCCAAGACCATGACCTACTACTCCATTTTCATCTCCAACTACTACAATAGCTGAAAAACCAAAGTTTCTACCTCCTTTAGTAACTTTAGTTACTCTTTGCACGCCTACTAATCGATCTTTCAAATCTAATCCAGCAGGTTTTACAATATCAATATTTTTATAATCTTTATACATATAATTTAAAATTTTAACCCTCCACTTCTAGCTCCTTTAGCTAAAGATTTGACTCTACCATGATATAAATAACCCCCTCTATCAAAAGTAACATCTTTTATTCCTTTTTTCAGAGCTTTCTCAGCTAACAACTTTCCTACATTTTCTGCAATTAAAACCTTATTTGAATTTTTAATATCAGTAATTAATTTATCTCTAGAAGAAGCCGATATTATAGTTTCTCCATTTGAGTCATCAATTATCTGAGAATAAATCTCCTTGTTACTTCTAAAAACAGATAAACGAGGTTTTTTATTTGTTCCTATAATAATTTTTCTTATTCTTTTCTTAATTCTATTTCTTCTATTGATTTTATTAAAACTCATAAATTTTAAATTATGCTGATTTACCAGCTTTTCTTCTTAATTGTTCCCCTACAAACTTTACTCCTTTACCTTTATAGGGCTCTGTTTTCCTAAATGACTTAATTTTAGCAGCAACAAAACCTAATAACTGTTTATTAAAAGATGTAAGCTTTACAATAGGATTCTTACCTTTTTCAGAAATAGTTTCTACTTTAACTTCAGGAGAAATTTCAAATAAAATATTATGTGAGAAACCTAATGCCAAATCTAATTTTTGACCCTGATTACTTGCTCTATATCCAACTCCAACTAATTCAAGTTCTTTTACAAAACCCTTGCTAACTCCAATAACCATATTATTAATAATAGCTCTATAAAGACCATGTTTAGATTTAACATCTTTTTGGTCAGATTCACGTTTAATTATTATGTTATTATTTTCTAATAAAATAGATACATCAATATAATTTTGAGATAACTCACCCATTTTTCCTTTAACAGTAATTATGTTTTCTTTTATATCAACAGATACTCCTTCGGGTACTGTAATTGGATTATTTCCTATTCTTGACATTCAATTTATATTTATAATTAATATATATAACATAATATTTCACCTCCAACATTTTCTCTATTTGCTTGTTTTCCTGTCATTAAACCTTTAGAAGTAGAGATAATAGAAATTCCTAATCCGTTTAAAACACGTGGCATACTATCATAAGATGAATACTTTCTTAAACCAGGCTTACTAATTCTTTGTATTTTTCTAATAACTGGCTCATTAGTGTTTTTATTATATTTTAAAGCAATTATAATTTTCCCTTGGTTATTTTTAGTTTCCTCAAATTTATAGCTTAAAATATAACCCTGATCAAACAAAATCTTAGTTATTTCTTTCTTTAAATTAGAGGAGGGAATCTCAACAACTCTATGTCCAGCTAAATTGCCATTTCTAATTCTTGTTAAATAATCTGCTATAGGATCTGTAATCATAATATCTTTTTTTACCAACTTGCTTTTGTTACTCCGGGAATTAATCCTTTATTTGCCATTTCACGAAATGTAACCCTTGAAAGACCAAACTGTCTAATATAACCTTTAGGACGACCAGTTATTTTACAGCGATTATGCATTCTTATGGGAGATGCATTTTTTGGAAGCTTCTGAAGAGCAGCATAATCCCCAGCCTTCTTAAGAGTTTTTCTTTTTGCCGAATATTTTTTTACAATTTTAGCTCTTTTTAACTCTCGAGCTTTCATCGATTCTTTAGCCATATTAATTATTTTTTATCTATTTTTTCATTACTCTTGGAGTTTCCCTCTGCTATTGGAATTTCCTCTGCTGCTGGAGTTTCCTCTGCTTCTGTATTTTCCTATTGTTCTTTAGTTTCAT
>CAYUZY010000067.1:0-6615 GCA_964448645.1 uncultured Flavobacteriaceae bacterium | reverse complement strand
TTTTTCCTTTTGCCATTTTATTTCCTTTTCATCTTTATTTTCCTCTGCTTCTGGAGTTTCCTCTGCTACTGGAGTTTCCTCTGCTACTGGAGTTTCCTCTTTAATGATTTTTTTAATAATAGAAAAATTCTCTTTAGATTTTTCTATAACATTTTCTTTTTTCTTGAAAGGCAAACCTAATTCTTTTAAAAGAGATTTTGCCTCTTGATTAGTTTTGGATGATGTTACAATAGTTATATCCATTCCTGAAATTTTATTAACTTTATCTATATCAATCTCTGGAAAAATTATTTGTTCAGAAATTCCTAATGTATAATTACCTCTTCCATCAAACCCTCCAACTTTTAATCCTTGAAAATCCCTAACTCTAGGAAGTGCAGCAGTTATTAATCTATCCAAAAATTCATACATCTTTTCACCCCTTAAAGTAACTTTTGCTCCTATAGGCATTCCTTTTCTTAACTTAAATGAAGCAATATCTTTTTTTGAAAGAGTTGATATTGCCTTTTGACCAGTTATTAAAGTTAATTCATCAATAGCATGTTCAACTAATTTTTTATCAGCAACTGCAGCACCAACTCCTTTACTAACAACAATTTTTATTATTTTAGGAACCTGCATAACACTTTTATAAGAAAACTCTTTTTTAAGTTCGCTTATTACCCTTTCATTATAATCTTTCTTTAATCTTGGTATATAGGTCATAATTAAATTAATTCATCAGTTTTTTTTGAATACCTAACTTTAATTCCATCTTCTATTCTGAAACCAACTCTTGTAGGCTTTCCATCAGATGTTAGTAGACTTACATTAGAAATATCTATCGGGGACTCCTTTTCAACTATTCCTCCCTGAGGATTATTTGAATCAGGTTTTTTGTGTTTTTTCACAATGTTTATACCTTCTATCAATAATTTACCAGCTCCCTTTATAATTTTTATAACTGAACCATCAGACCCTTTATGTTCTCCTGAAATAACCTTTACTAAATCTCCTTTTTTTATTTTAATTTTCTTAGTCATACAAATTTATTTATAAAACTTCAGGAGCTAATGAAACGATTTTCATAAATTGCTTACTTCTTAACTCTCTTGCAACAGGACCAAAAACCCTAGTTCCAATCATTTCTCCAGTTGAATTTAACAAAACACAAGCGTTCTCATCAAATCTAATATAAGATCCGTCAGGTCTCCTAACTTCTTTATTTGTCCTTACTACAACTGCTGTTGATACCTGGCCTTTTTTAACTATGCTTGCAGGAGATGCTTCTTTTACAGATACAACTATTTTATCTCCAAGAGAAGCATATCGCTTTTTTGTTCCACCTAATACCCTAATGGTTAATACTTCCTTAGCACCCGTATTATCAGCAACTTTAATTCTTGATTCTTGTTGTATCATAACTATTTAGCTCTTTCAATTATTTCTACTATTCTCCAACATTTCAATTTACTTATTGGTTTTGTCTCCATAATTTTAACAGTATCCCCAATATTACAATCATTCTTTTCATCATGTGCAACATATTTTTTTGTTCTTAAAACAAATTTACCATACATTGAATGTTTAACTCTTTTAACTTCTGAGACAACTATTGACTTTTCCATTTTATTACTTGTAACAATTCCAATTCTTTCTTTTCTTAAGTTTCTTTGTTCCATAATTTGCAATTATTGATTAGATTCAAAAGTTTTAAGTCGAGCAATTATCCTTCTAATTTTTTTAATTTCCAAAGGGTTTTCTATAGGCGAAATCGAATGCTTCATCTTCAAATCCTTAAGGGAACTTTCAAATTCTTTTAGCTTTTCTTCCAAGTCTTCTTTAGACAATTTTTTTATTTCATTTTGCTTCATAACAATTCAATTTTCATAATCTCTGGCAATAATAAATTTTGTTTTAACAGGAAGTTTCTGTGCGGCTAAACGCAAAGCTTCTTTTGCAATATCAAACGAAACTCCAGAAACTTCAAATAAAATTCTTCCAGCCTTTGCAACAGCTACAAAATATTCTGGAGCACCTTTCCCTTTTCCCATTCTAACTTCTAAAGGTTTCTTCGTAATTGGTTTGTCAGGAAAAACCTTTATCCATAACTGACCTTCTCTTTTCATATATCTTGTAGCAGCAATTCTTGCGGCCTCTATCTGTCTAGAAGTCAGAAACACAGAATCCAAAGCTTTAATTCCAAACATACCATTAGAAAGTCTATATCCACGATTAGACAAACCTTTCATTCTACCCTTTTGAGCTTTTCTATATTTCGTCTTTTTAGGTTGTAACATTATTTATTTTATTTTCTTCTTCTCTGCCTATTATTTTGTTTTGAATAATTGTTGTTTACATTAGGTTTTTTTGACATACCTACTAACGGAGATAATTCTCTTTTCCCAAAGACCTCTCCCTTCATTATCCATACTTTAATTCCGAGTCTTCCATAAGTTGTATGAGCTTCAACCATTGCATAATCTATATCTGCTCTAAATGTTGATAATGGAATTCTACCTTCTTTATAACTTTCAGACCTAGCCATTTCAGCACCGTTTAAACGTCCAGAAATTTGAATTTTAATTCCCTCAGAATTCATTCGCATAGATGCAGCAATAGCCATTTTTATAGCTCTTCTATAAGATATTCTACTTTCAATTTGTCGCGCAATACTTGAACCAACCAAAAAAGCATCAAGTTCAGGTCTTTTAATTTCAAAAATATTTATTTGAACATCTTTTAATGTTATCTTTTTTAACTCTTCTTTAAGTTTATCTACTTCTTGACCTGCTTTTCCAATTATTATTCCAGGTCGAGAAGTTGTAATTGTAATGGTTATTATTTTTAAAGTTCTTTCAATTATTACATTTGAAACACTTGCTTTTACTAATCTTACATAGATATACTTTCTTATTTTATTGTCTTCTGAGATTTTATCTCCATAATTATTGCCACCATACCAATTAGAATCCCAACCTCTAATTATACCTAAACGATTTCCAATAGGATTTGTTTTTTGTCCCATAATTATTTTAATTCTAATTCATTAGATTCTAATACAATTGTAACATGATTAGATCGTTTTCTTATTCTATGAGCTCTTCCTTGGGGAGCTGTTCTTAACCTTTTTAACATACCAGCACTATCAACTCTAATTTCTTTAATAATCAATCTAGCTTTTTCAATATCTTTAGATTCATTTTTAGATTGCCAATTTGAGATGGCAGAAAATAACAGTTTTTCCAATTTAATTGAAGCTTCTTTAGGACTAAATTTTAAAATTGAAATTGCTTTATCAATTCCATGACCCCTCACTTGATTAGCTACAAGCCTCATTTTTCTTGGAGAAATTGGGCAGTTTTTTAATCTTGCAAAAACCATATTTTTTTTTGCTTCCTTCATTTTTTCTGCAGAAACCTTTTTTCTATTACCCATTTTTTTATTTGACACCTTTATTTTTTGCACCAGAATGACCTCTAAATGACCTTGTTGGAGAAAATTCTCCTAATTTATGTCCAACCATGTTTTCTGTTATATAAACAGGTATAAAAGTTTTCCCATTATGGACCCCAATAGTTTGCCCAACAAAATCAGGGGTAATCATAGAAGCCCTAGACCATGTTTTAATTACAGTCTTCTTTTTTTCTTCAATATTTTTCATCAATTTTTTCTCTAAACTATGATGAACATAAGGTCCTTTTTTTAATGATCTAGACATTCTACTATACTATTTTTTTCTACGCTCAATTATAAATTTGTTACTAAATTTTAATTTTGATCTAGTTTTGTAACCTTTAGCAGGTATACCTTTTTTAGATCTTGGGTGTCCTCCTGATGCTCTTCCTTCACCACCCCCCATTGGATGATCAACTGGATTCATTGCTACAGGTCTTGTTCTTGGACGATTTCCAAGCCATCTTGATCTACCAGCTTTGCCAGAAATGATAAGTTGATGATCAGAATTTGATATAGCTCCAATAGTCGCCATACATGACAATAATACCATTCTAGTTTCACCAGATGGCAACTTTATGGTTCCGAACTTTCGATCTTTAGCCATTAATTGAGCAAATGTTCCGGCACTTCTTGCTAAAGAAGCTCCTTTATTTGGATTTAATTCAATACAAGAAATTATAGTTCCTAAAGGTATTTCAGATATATATAAAGAATTTCCTATTTCAGGAGTAGCTTTTTTACCTGATATAACTTTTTGACCAACCTTCATACCATTTTGAGCAATTATATATCTTTTTTCCCCATCTTTATATTCAACTAAAGCTATAAAAGAAGATCTATTTGGATCATATTCTATGGTTTTAACCAATCCAAAAACATCAAACTTATTTCTTTTAAAATCAATTAATCTATACTTTCTTTTATGCCCTCCTCCTCTATGTGGAACAGTCATTTTTCCTTTATTGTTCCTTCCCCCAGAAGATTTATTAGGAATCAGTAAACTTTTCTCAGGCTTAGATTTAGTTAATGAATCAAAACCATTAACTACTCTAAATCTTTGAGCTGGTGTAACTGGTTTTAATTTTCTAACTGACATAATAAAAAAAATTATTGGTTTTCATAAAAATCAATAGTATCTCCTTCAGATACACTAACAATAGCCTTTTTAACAAAATTACTTTTACTAAACTGAACTCCTGATTTTGTATATTTTGTCTTATGTTTTGGCTTATAATTTAAAGTTCTAACTTTTTCAACAGTTACTCCATAAAAATTCTCAACAGCTTTTTTAATTTGAACCTTATTAGCACTAGTTATTACTTCAAAACTATATATATTATCTAATTCACTTGCAGCGCTAGCTTTCTCTGTAACAATAGGTCTTATTAATATTCTCATAATTATTTTTTCAAAACATTTACAATCCCTAAAACTGCACTTTCATCAAAAATTAAATTCGAAGCATTTGAAATACTATAAGTGTTTAATTCAGAGGCAGTTACAACTTTAGAATTCTTTAAATTTCGCGATGACAAATATACATTTTTATTAGACTCTCCTAATACTACCAAAGATTTTTTATCATTTAGACCAAAAACCTTTAAAATATTTAAAAAATCTTTAGTTTGAGGTTTCTTTAAATCAAACTTATCCAAAACTTTTATTGCATTCTCTTTAGCCTTAATGCTCAATGCTGACTTTCTCGCTAAATTCTTTACTTTCTTATTAACTTTCTGTTTATAATCTCTGGGTAAAGGACCAAAAGTTCTTCCTCCCCCTCTAAAAATTGGATTTTTAATACTACCTGCTCTAGCTGTACCAGTACCCTTTTGTTTTTTAATTTTTCTAGTACTTCCTTTTATAAAACTTCTTTGTTTGGTACTATTAGTCCCTTGTCTTTTATTAGCAAGATGTTGCTTAACATCTAAATATATAGCATGTTCATTTGGATTAATTTCAAAAATTGCTTTATCGAGATCTACTTTTTTTCCGATTTCCTTACCCTTTGTATTATAAACTTCTAATTTCATTATTTTTGAACTATTATAAAAGAATTATTATGACCAGGTACTGCACCTTTAACAACAATTAAATTTTTTTCAGGTAAAACTTTTAAAACTTTTAAATTTAGAATTTTAACTTTTTTATTTCCCATTTGACCAGCCATTTTCATTCCTTTAAAAACCCTGGCTGGATAAGATGCTGCTCCAATAGATCCAGGAGCTCTTAATCGATTGTGCTGACCATGTGTTGATTGTCCCACACCTGCAAATCCATGTCTTTTGACAACACCTTGAAAACCCTTACCTTTTGAAATCCCAGAAACATCTACATATTCTCCTTCAACAAAATGATTAACAGTTAATGAATCCCCTAATTTTAAATCTTCTTCAAAACCTTTAAATTCTATTAACTTTTTTTTAGTAAGAGTATTTGCCTTTTTAAAATGACCTTTTTCTGATTTAACAATTTGTTTTTCTGATTTATCATCATATGATAATTGAAATGATTTGTAACCGTCTTTTTCTTTAGTTTTAATTTGGGTAACTATACAAGGTCCTAATTCTAAAATAGTACAAGGGATATTCTTCCCTATTTCATCAAATAGACTTGTCATACCAATTTTTTTTCCAATTAAACCAGACATATACTTTTACAATTAAACTTTTATCTCAACTTCAACTCCACTTGGTAGTTCTAGTTTCATTAAAGCATCAACTGTCTTTGATGAAGAGCTATAAATATCAAGAAGTCTTTTATATGAACACAACTTAAATTGTTCTCTAGATTTCTTATTAACATGAGGTGATCGCAATACAGTGAATATTTTTTTTCTTGTAGGTAACGGAATCGGACCTGTAACAATTGCGCCTGTAGTCTTTACCGTTTTGACAATCTTGTCAGCAGATTTATCAACCAGATTATGATCGTAAGACTTTAACTTTATTCTTATTTTTTGACTCATATTAATTTTTTATTCTTTCTTACCTTGAATTTCTGAGATAACTTCCTCAGAAATATTAACTGGAGTTTCAGCATAATGATCAAATTCCATTGTGGAAGTCGCTCTTCCTGATGATAGAGTTCTTAGAGATGTAACATACCCAAACATTTCTGAGAGTGGAACTTCAGCTTTTACAACTTTAGATCCAGCTCTATCATCCATAGAATTAACCT
>CAYUZY010000066.1:0-10848 GCA_964448645.1 uncultured Flavobacteriaceae bacterium | reverse complement strand
CAAAAAATAAGCGATTATGAGATATTGCAGTATCTCTAATTTTATCAATAGCATCAACAACAGTATTTAGGGCTGTATCATAACCTATAGCATGACTAGTCCCAAAAATATCATTGTCAATAGTGCCTGGAATACCTATTACTGGAAAAGTAAATTCTGATTGAAAAATCATCCCTCCAGTAAAAGATCCATCTCCTCCTATTATAACAAGAGCATCTATTTTTCTTGCTTTCAAATTATTAAAAGCCTTCAACCTACCATTTTTAGTTTTAAATTCTAAACATCTTGCTGACTTTAAAACAGTTCCACCTCGATTAATTATATTATTAACTCCTCTTGCATTAATCAGTTTAATTTCATTATTTATAAGGCCCTGAAAACCTTTATATATGGCAAAGCATTCAATAGAATTAAATACAGAAGTTCTTACTACAGCTCTAACAGCTGCATTCATGCCAGGAGCATCACCTCCAGAAGTTAATACTGCAATACGTTTTATGATATTTTTTGCCATAAGACAGTGCCAAATTTAACCATTCTTATTTAATTTTTATTTATAAAGTTTATTTCATTTGAATTATTAATAAAATCAGATTTCATAGTCTTTAAATTAGATTCTTTATTTTTAATTTTATTAATTAGACTTTTAAAAGTATTAAAATCTACATCATAAGAAATCCCAAGCCCTTGAGTATAACCTAATTCGTCTCCAATATAACGAAATTCATTTTCTTTACTAAAAACCTTAGCTTTTAAAGAACCTTCTTCATTTAATAAAAAATCCATTTGCACATTACCAACAATTAGTGTTTGCTCTAAACCTCCGATAGGAACTCCAATTTTCCCATTCAATAATATTTTTTCGCTAATTTTTGTTGACAAAGTAAATCCTAGCCTATCTTCTGTTGCGACATCAAGAAGAGCACTTTTATCCCCTTGTAAATAGTTTACTCCAATTTTAAGTTTTTCATTATCATCTCCTAAAAGATTCGTAAAAACATCAGAAGCTTTTTGATATAGATTATTTGTAATTCCTTGCATAGAAACACCTACTTCATTAATAAAAATTCCTTGAGAGAGAAGTGATAAAGATTGTAATTGTCTAATTTGAGGATCTGTTAATCTATAATTTAATTCTGATTCAGCAGTTCCACTAGTGTTTGGAAAATTTATTTCAAAAACTGGATCATCAGGTTTTAATAATTTTCCTTCCAAATGAATTTTAACTTCTGTTGGAATTTTTTTATTAAAGGAAGGGTTGTCTAAAAGAATTGCAGGATTAGCTCCACCTGGAACTTCATATATAGCATCAAAATCCATTTTAGCATCTAAAGGATTCCCATCCCATACTATAGTCCCTCCTGGACTTAAAAGTAATTTCTTGTCAATTAAGCCAATATTTTTAAAATCATATAATCCTTCAGAGGCGGTAAAATCTCCCCATATATTAAATTTTCCTTTGGTATTAATTTCCATTACAAGGTTTCCTTCACCTCTTCCAATTAATGAACTCCCAGATTTTTTATCAAGCACAATTTCAATTTCAGCTAAATTGTTAACGTCTAAATCAAATTTAATATCAACTCCTTTTAAATCATCTGAAGAATTAAAAAGTTTACTATCGTTTTTTTTATCTCTGTTTTTATCTAAAAAACTAACAAAAACATCATCTTCAATTTCATAATTATCTGACCATGGTATTTTTATAGATGTACCCTTTTCTGTTTCACCATCAACATTGATCTCAACATTTTTTGTTAATCCTTTTAAGTTAACATCACCACTAAAATAACCTTTGCCATAAAAAACGTCAGATTCTTCAATATTTTTATCTAAAACTAAAATGTTTTTAGAATTAATTTTAAAATCTACTCCCCAATTCTTTAAATTATCATGAAACATTTTTCCATTTAACAAACCACCATTATTTTTTTCTATATCACTAAAATTAATATCATTAAAAAATATATTATTCTCATTTAAATATATAGGTGAATTATTAATAGAATATCTAACATTTAAATATGGGATTGATAATTTTCCGTTCTTTAAATTTAAAGATCCTTCATGAGTTATTTTATCATCTTTCTTTGTTAGTATAAATTTCCCTGATGCTAAACCGTGAATATCATTTATGGCTTTTTCACTAAGGTTTGACAAAAAAGAAACATCTAGATCATTAAAATCAAAATTAATTTCAAAAAAGTTCATTCTATCACCATAAATTTCTCCAAAACTTTGAATTGTTTTTTTTCCTTTTTTATCAAGTAAACTTAAGTTTAACAAGTAACTATTTTTGTTAATATTATTTGTTAAACTTAAATTTAATATACCAAAAACAGTATTATTTATCTTTAACCCTTTAACGTTTGAATTAAAATTAACTAAAGTTTTATTTGTAGTCTTTTTATAAAAAAGATTTAAGTCAGTTGAGCCAGAAAATTTAAAATTTGGATATGAAGGTGTAAGTTCATTTAGATTGACATTTTTAATGTTAAGGTTTAATTCAGAAAATAATTTATTCTTTAATAAAGCAGAAATATTGATAAACCTATCATTAGCGAATAATTTCAAGTTGTTTATTGTTACATTATTTAAATTATTGTCAAATTGAATTATTTTTTTTTCAGAATTAGATTCTAAATCCCAAAAGCTATTTCTGTAATTTATCTTTGATTCTTTAAAAATTATACTTTGCCTTTTTTTATCATCATTAATTTTTAAAAAATTAAGATCATAAATGTCATTTCCTTTATTTCCTTTAAAAATTGATTTAAACAAAACACCCTCATTAACAGATTGAGTAGATATACTTAAATTATTTATTTGATATAGCTGATGATTTAATTCATTTATTTTAAGTAGTGACTTTTTATTTACTTGATCAAGATCTAACTCATAAATTAAATCTTTAAATACAAAATTATCATAATTAAATAATGGGAATTGGATTTTAATTTTAGATCTGATATTTTCAGAAGATAAATTTCCAATTAATTTAAGACTAGACCCAAAAGAAAAATTTGGATAAAGAGCCCTAAGAGGCTTATCATATACATTAATATCAAAAGATAAAGATTGTTTGTATGAAATGGTTTCTAAAGGCTTAATTTCATAAACTTTTAAAAAGGTGTTTTTAATTAGTGGGATAATTTCGTCATTTTTAAAATACCCTTCTATTTTAGCATTAATTAGATCATTGTTCTCAATTAAAAATTCTCTTTTATTTAAATTTATTTTTTGATTTACTAAAACAGGATTAAAACTAGTTTCTTCTATATTATTAACAAGTTTTAAAGATGAAAAATTTACACTACCAGCAAGAGAATTAAAATCTTTTCCTTTCAGATTAATTAAACTAACTCCACTAAGCATAGCTTTTCCTCCTCCAAGATTATATCCTAAAGAGTTTAAATCAAAATTCAGCAAATTAATTGCAGCTGAGTATTCAGGAATATCACTAGAGAGATCAAATTTAAAATCACTTTTTAATTCTAATATTTTATTCTTAACATTAAGAGTGTTAAAAACCTGTTCATCACCAAAATAACCATCAATAGAAATATTAGGATAATTATTAGAACTTTTTATTATTAAATCATTTGATCTCCAATTTATATCAAAAACATCTTTTTCTTTTTCAGAAAAATTAAAATTAACTTTTCCGTTAAGTTTTATGTTTTCTTTTAAACCGAAATAAGAACTTAATTTTAAGTCATCAAAAAATATATCAAAATCAAGGTTATCTATGAAATTATTCCTTTCAAAATAGTTAACCGGGATAAGGCTTGTCATATTAATATTTCCATTTTCAGATTTTAAATCGGCTTCCATTCCTAAACTATTATTTTTTAGTTTGACTTTTGCGAATAATGAACCATTTATATATGAGTTTATTATCTTATTAAGATTACTTGCATTGTAAATCAAATTATCTGAAACCACTAAATCATTAATAAACAATTCCGCTTTGTTAAATTTCAATTTATTGTCAATTGAAAAAAATGAATTCCCTTTTATATTAATTAATGGATGTTTAACCTCTAATTTGTTTAATTTAAAATCATTAATTGAACCACTACCATTTAATGTAATCTTTAAATCCTCTTTAGAGTTAAGTTTAAATTCTTTAAAATCAAAAAGGTTTGGATTTATTTTAGATTCATTTATATCAATGTTTATAAATGATGAGTTAACAAATTCTTTATAAGAAAGCTTATTATTTTTGATGTCAAATTTACCTTTAATTTCAACCAACTGATTTTTAAATTCAAAATTGTCAACTGTAATTTTATTTGATTCGTAATTAAAATCTAATTTAAAGTAATGAATGTTTAATAGTTTTTCTTTTGATGATATTGACAAAGAATCTATTTTAAAACTTATTAATTTTTTAGAAAAATTTAAATTATCCGAAACAAAAGAAAAATCATTAACCACAAAAGGTGTTCCCTTTTTATCATTTTGATCCAAATAAGTGAAAGTTCCATTTTTAACTCTAAATAAATTTGAAAAAAAAAGAAAATTATTATTGTTATTCTTTACTCTATCAACTAGACTTAAAAATGAATTTTTTGGTTCATTTAAATATTTTACAACTTTTATTTTTAAACCTATTAGATTAATTCTGTTTGGATTAATCTTATTTTCAAATAATTCAAAAAAGGGTGTTTTTAAAACGCTTAATTCTTTAGCATATATAATTGTGTCATTATGATGGTCTTTTATTAAAAGATTTTCAATATTTGTTTCACCAAAAATGTCCATTTCAAAAGTATCATAATCTATATTTATATCATTTTTATATAAAGAAATAACTCTTTCTGTAATTTTTGTTTGAAAAAATAATAGAACACCTAATATTAATAAAGTAATCACAAAAATGAATCCTGTTATATATAATAGCCTTATTTTATTAATTACTTTAATATGAAAATTTTATTTTTGTTGACATTTTTAAATTATAAATGAGTAATAAAAACAAATTTATATTAGCAATTGAATCTTCTTGCGATGACACAGGAGCTTCTATTTTAAAAGATAATACTGTACTGTCAAACTGTATAGCTAATCAAGAAATACACAAATCTTACGGTGGTGTTGTTCCAGAATTAGCATCTAGAGCACATCAATCAAATATTGTTCCAGTTGTACATCAAGCACTTACTATTGCAAATATCGACAAAAAAGATCTATCTGCAATTGCCTATACTAGAGGTCCTGGTTTACTAGGCTCTTTACTTGTAGGTTCTTCTTTTGCTAAATCATTATCCTTAAGTTTAAAAATTCCATTAATTGAAGTAAATCATATGCAAGCCCATTTATTGTGCCATTTCATTAATGATAAAAGAATTGTTACTCCAAAATTTCCATTTATTGGAGTAACCTTGTCTGGAGGGCACACTCAAATTGTTCTTGTTAATAATTATTTTGATATGAAAATAATAGGGGAAACATTAGATGATGCCATTGGAGAAGCCTTTGATAAATGTGGTAAAATATTAGGTCTTGATTATCCAGCAGGAAGAGAAATAGATAATCTTGCAAAAAATGGAGATCCTAATAAATTTAAATTTCCAATTCCAAAAGCACCTGATTTAAATGTCAGTTATAGTGGAATTAAAACAGCTTTTTTAAATTTTATAAATAATAATTTTTCAAAAAATAAAAACTTTATAAAACAAAACATCAATGACATTTGTGCATCTATTCAAAAATATCTTATCCAAATTATAATTAATAAAATTGAAATAGCTTCAGATAAATTAAATATAAAGAGAATTGTTATTGGTGGCGGTGTATCTGCAAATAATGAAATAAAAAGAGAATTAGAGTTAAGAAAAAAAACTAAAAACTGGGAAATTCATATTCCTCCAATTGAATTTACAATGGATAATGCTGCTATGATTGGTATTGTTGGCTATTTTAAGCTTTTAAATAAAGATTATTCTAATTTTAATGAAGTTTCTGATCCAAGATTAACATTTTAATTATATGATACTTCTTTATGACAAAAATATTTCAAAGAATTCATTAAATCATGAATTAAATATCGAACAAAGTCATCATTTACATAATGTTTTAAGAAAAAGAAAAGGATTTGAACTAACTGTTACGGATGGGAATGGTTTAGAGTGGTTAGGAGAAATTAATTCTTTTAAAAACAAAAAAATTGAGTTAAAAAAAATTAACTTAAAAATTCATGAAAAATCAAAAAATAAAATTCATTTAGTTATTGCTCCTGCAAAAAATATTAAACGAATGGAATGGATGTTAGAGAAGTTAACTGAAATCGGAATTACAAGCATTACCCCTATTTTGTGTGATCATTCAGAAAGAAAATCTTTAAAAACAGAAAGGTTAAAAAAAATTATGATTTCAGCCTTAAAACAATCCAAACAATTTTTTTTACCAGAATTAAACCCTATGGTCTCTTTTGAGAATTATATTGAAGGAATTAAAAATCAATTCTACATAGCTCACTGTATGGATGAGAACTTAAAAAATCTTTTTGAGATTAATTTTAAAAATACAGAAAATACTATTCTAATTGGTCCTGAAGGAGACTTCTCTGAAAAAGAAATTAAATTATCAATTAATTCTGGAGGTATTCCCATTTCTATTGGGGATAATATACTAAGGACTGAAACAGCTGGAATTATAGCATGTAATATTATTTCAGTCAAACAACAACTGAAAAATATCTAACATTTTAATTCCCTATATTTAATCCATGAATTCTAAAGAAATATCTCAAGGAATAATATTATCACTATTCAAATTAGGTCTAATTTTTCTTGGAATATGGCTTTTAATTCAGTTAAAATCATTAATTGTTTATATAGTTATATCAATTGTAATTAGTTTAATTGGTCGGCCTATTAATAGATTTCTTCTCAACAAATTAAAACTTGGAAAAATTTTCTCATCTACATTAACAATTATAATACTTTTAAGCTGTTTTTTTTTAATAATATCGCTTTTTGTCCCTCTTCTTCTTCAACAAAGTGAAAACCTTTCTTTACTTAATGTTGATGAAATGAAACTTAATATTGAACAATTGGCTTCAGAAGCTAATGCTTATTTTGGGTTGTATAATGAATTTTGGATTAGTCAGTTTTCAATTGAAAGTATTTTTAATAATTTTAATTTCAAGATTATTCCTGAAATTTTAAATCAATTTATTGAAATTCTTGGTGGATTTACAATTGGATTATTTTCAGTCGTTTTTATTTCTTTTTTTCTATTAAAAGACAACAAACTATTAAGAAAAATTATTCTTAACATAGTTACTGATAGCATTACAGAAAAAGTAAGTAAATCAATAACAAAAATTAAAGAATTATTATCTAGGTATTTTATTGGAATACTATTACAGATCACCATTTTATTAGTTGTTTATAGTATCGTCTTGCTGATTTTTGGAATTAAAAATGCTTTTATTATTGCTTTTCTTTGCGCCCTTCTTAATCTAATTCCTTATATAGGTCCAATAATTGGAGGAATACTAATGTTAATATTAACTATGACTAGTAATATTGATCTTGACTTCAGTTCAGTAATCCTTCCTAAAACTATTTATGTAATGATTGGCTTTATTATTGGTCAATTAATTGATAACTTTTTCAGTCAACCATTTATTTTCTCAAAAAGTGTAAAGTCACATCCTTTAGAAATATTTATAATAATAATTGCTTCAGGAACTTTATTCGGTGCTTTAGGAATGATAGTTGCCATTCCAATATACACTTCTATAAAAGTTATCTTAAAAGAGTTTTTTTCTGAAAGTAAAATGGTAAAATCACTAACAAGGGATATATAATCTTATAAAATTTAATTGTAAGTATTATATACTTCTTTCATTCTTTCCAATCCCAATAAAAAATCTTTTTTTAATTCAGAGACAAGATTAGAAACTGATATTACATCTTTTATAGATGTTACACCCTGGCCTGCTGACCATATCGTCTTCCATGCTTTTGCTTCTGCTTTCGCCGCATCTAGTTCACTTCCAAAATCAATTTTTTTAGTTTTACTCCACATCTCTTCTGTTATACCCATTGCTTCTAGACTAGATCGTAAAAAACTTCCATTAACTCCTGAAACAGCTGCTGTATAAACAATATCTTCAGCTGAACTTTCAATTATCATTTTTTTATATTGATCATCAGCTAAACTTTCTTCAACATTTATAAACCTAGTTCCCATCCAAGCTAAATCAGCACCCATTTGTATAGCAGTAGCTACATCATTTCCGTTACTAATGGATCCGGCTAACAAAATTGTTTTATGATAAAATTTCTTAATTTCATTTACTAGTGCTATAGGATTAATTGTTCCAGCATGACCCCCTGCTCCTGTAGCAACTAAAATCAATCCATCAACATCTGCTTCTGCAGCTTTCTCAGCATGTCTTTTTTTAATTACATCATGATAAACAATACCTCCATAACTATGAACAGCCTTAACTAAATCTGAAACTGCTCCCAATGAAGTTATAATAATGGGAACTTTATGTTTTATACATATTTCCAGATCTGGTTGAACTCTTGGATTAGTTAGATGAACGATTAAATTTACTCCAAAAGGGGCTGCTTTCTTTCCAGATTCACTCTCATATTCTTTTAAAGCATCTTTAATTTCAATTACCCACTTTTCAAAATCTTCTGTTGTCCTACAATTCAAAGCTGGAAAAGTACCTACTATTCCATTTTTACAACATTCTATAACTAGTTTAGGGCCAGAGATCAAAAACATTGGGGCTGCAACAACAGGTAGACTTAATTCATTTATAAAGTTTGGTTTCATAATTATTTTTTTAACATTAATGTCCATTCAAATTCAAAACAAGAAACTACATCCCCACTTTCATCTTTTCCAACAGATTTTACCCATAAAGTCTGGGGTTTTTTTGATTCTAATAATCTATTAATAACCTCATTAATCTTTTCTCCTTGATAACAATTAAAACTTATTAACCCTTTTGCTTTCTTTGAAAAATTTGCTTTATTATTTAAAACTAACATTGAAATATTTTTTTTTGATTTGGTAATAGCTTGCATTATTAACATTCCTGTTGTTAATTCAGAAGCCATTCCCTGAACTGCCCAAAATAATGATTTAAAAGGGTTTTTATTAAACCATCCTAATCTTACATTTGCCCGACAACTTTTTGAAGAAATTTGTTTCACCCTAATACCACACCACCAAACAGAGGGTAGTTTAAAAAAAAGAAAAATATTAATTGATGGAATTGTAAACTTCATGATTTAATTTAAAAAAGTTGAAACTTTTTTATACTCTAAATCAAAAGCATTGGCAACTTCTTTATAAACTACATTTCCATTAATAATGTTTAATCCTTTAGCTAAAGAGCTATCCATTTTGCAAGCTTTTTTCCATCCATTATTTGCTAACTGAATAGCATAAGACAATGTAGCATTAGTTAAAGCAGTAGTTGAAGTGTTTGGTACTGCTCCTGGCATATTAGTTACGGCATAATGAATAATTCCATTTTTAATAAAAACTGGGTCCTTATGAGTTGTTGGTTTACTTGATTCAAAACACCCACCCTGATCTATTGCTATATCAACTAAAACAGTTCCAGGAATCATTTCAGACAACATAGATTCGGTAATTAATTTAGGAGATTTAGATCCAGGTATAAGAACAGATCCAATAATTAGATGTGATCTCTTTACTTCCTTTTCAATATTTAGCTGATTTGAGAAAATTGGAGTAACATTTGCGGGCATAATATTCTCAAGCTCTCTTAATCTATCTAAGTCATTATCAAAAATAGTAACATTTGCGCCTAACCCCGAAGCCATCTTAGCCGCTTCAGTTCCAGAAATACCTCCTCCTAGTATCATAACATTAGCAGGGGCAACTCCAGGAACTCCCCCTAGAAGAATTCCAAATCCATCATGAGGTTTTTCTAAAAACTTTGCCCCTTCTTGAGTAGCCATTCTTCCAGCAACTTCTGACATTGGAATTAACAATGGAAGCTTACCGTTTTTCTCTACTGTTTCATAAGCTAAACATACAGCTCCTGATTTAATCATAGCTTTTGTTAACTTTTCACTAGAAGCAAAATGAAAAAATGTAAAAATTAAATGATTAGGTTTAATTAATTTATATTCTTCTTCAATAGGCTCTTTAACCTTAATAATCATTTCCGTATTAGAATAAAGTTCCTTTACATTGTCTATTATATCACAACCAATAGAAGAATAATCCTTATCGTTAAAGCCACTTGAAAAGCCAGCTCCTTTCTCAATATTAACCTTATGACCAGAATTTATTAAAGCAGAAGCTCCAGCAGGAGTAAGTCCAACTCTTGATTCATCTGATTTAATTTCTTTAGGAACTCCAATATTCATAAACACTAATAAATTTAGAAAGAGTTAATTAACTTTCTTTATAGAAAATTAAAAATTTTTTGTAAAAATATAAATTACAATTTTCATCTAATTAACTTTAAGATGTTTTTTTGTATAATTGTAGCTTATTAATTATAAATTAATTAAAATGAAAACAAAATTGACCTTTACTATTATTGGAATAATAATGATAATCCAATCTATAGCTTATCCTTTATTTTCTGATGCCGCAGTTGATATGATGTTTAATGTTGGTGAGGAAGCTAAAAACGTTTTAATTTTATTTCAAATTGCAGTGGCTCCATTGTTTTTTACAGTTGGATTAATGCTTCTTTTATCTCGAAATACTGATTTAAAAACAGCAAAAAATTTATTATTGGCTTTTCTAATTGGATATGTTCCAGCTTTTATAGGCTTCTATAATTTATCATTGTCTCCATTAACAAATGTTGGTATTGTAGATTTT
>CAYUZY010000065.1:0-10922 GCA_964448645.1 uncultured Flavobacteriaceae bacterium | reverse complement strand
TTAATGATAAACATTTTGAAGTTGTTGTAAGGCAAATGATGAGAAAAGTTAAAATTAATGACCCTGGAGATTCAATCTTTTTAGAAAATCAGTTGGTTTTTAAAAATGATTTTATTTCTGAAAATGATTCACTTTTTGGAATGATGATTGTAGATGAAGTAGGTGATTCTCAAAATTTAAAGCAAGGTCAGCTTATTTCATCACGTCAGCTTCGAGATGAAAATTCAATTTTAAAAAGAGAAGATAAAGTTTTGGTTTCGGCGAGAGATTCAAATACTGCAACTGCTACTCCAGAGCTTCAGGGTATAACTAGAGCTTCTTTGCAGACAAAATCATTTATTTCAGCTGCTTCATTTCAAGAAACAACTAAAGTTCTTAATGAGGCTGCAGTAAACGGTAAAGTTGATTTTCTTGAAGGGTTAAAAGAAAATGTTATAGTTGGTCATAAAATACCTGCAGGTACTGGATTAAGAAAGTATCAAGAATATATAGTTGGTTCAAAGGATGAATATAATAGTTTGCTTATAGATCAAGAAAAAGAGGTTTCATATTCTTTAAATGATGAGTAATTCTAATTCAAAAAAAGAAAAACAAATTAATATTTCAATAGATGAAAATATTGCTGATGGGGAGTATTCTAATCTAGCGATAATTAATCACTCAAATTCTGAATTTATTGTTGATTTTATTTCAATAATGCCAGCTTCTCCAAAAGCTAAAGTTAAGTCTAGAATTATATTAACACCTGAACATGCAAAAAGATTTAATAAAGCTTTATCTGAGAATATTGAAAAGTTTGAAAAAATTAATGGTGATATAAAATCTAATGAACCCCCTTCTATTCCATTAAATTTTGGGCCAACGGCAGAGGCTTGAATTTAAATAAAAAGAAGATTAGAATTCTGAGGAATTATGAAAAATTAGATTTGGAAATTTAGTTTTAGTCATTTCTAATGAAAACTCTGAGTCTGCAAGAAAAACAGGTTTCTTTTTAATGTCAATTGCAATAAACTTTTGTTTAGCTTTTTTAAAATCATCAAAAGAGTCATTTTCGTTAACAGATTCTATCCAGCATGCTTTATAGATATTTAAAGATTCAAAAGAACACTCTGCTCCGTATTCATGAAGAAGCCTATGTTGTATTACCTCAAATTGGAGTAAACCTACTGTTCCAATTATTTTTCTACCATTTATATTTAAAGTAAATAATTGAGCTACTCCCTCATCCATAAGTTGATTTATACCTTTTTCAAGTTGTTTTGTTTTCATAGGATTTTTATTATTTATGTATTTAAAGTGTTCAGGAGAAAAATTTGGAATTCCTAAAAAGCTAAATTTTTCTCCAGAAGTAATAGAGTCTCCAATTCTAAAGTTACCAGTATCATGAATTCCTATTATATCTCCTGGGTATGAAACTTCTACAATTTTTTTCTTTTCACCAAAAAAGGCATTTGGAGAAGAAAATTTAAAAGTTTTGTTTAATCTAACATGATGATAAGCTGTGTTCCTTTTAAAAATACCTGATACAATTTTAATAAAGGCTAATCTATCACGATGTTTAGGATCCATATTTGCATGTATTTTAAATACAAATCCAGAAAATTCTTTTTCTGAGGGTTTAATTGTTCTTGTTTCAGCTTTTTTAGGCTGAGGATAAGGGGCTATTTTTACAAAGCAATCTAGCAATTCTTTAATCCCAAAATTATTTAATGCAGAACCAAAAAAAACAGGTTGAAGAATTCCATTTAAATAATCAGTTTTATTAAATTTTGGATAAACACCCTTAATTAAATCTAGATCATCTATAAGTTGTTTATGATTATTTTCTCCAATTAATTTGATTAATTGATTATCAGATATTGAATTAAAAATTTGATTTTCAGTAATTTTTTGTTTGCTTAAACTTTTAAATATTTGAATATTATTATTCCAGATATTATATACTCCTTTAAAATCATATCCAATTCCAATTGGAAAAGATAATGGTGTTGCTTTTAATTTTAATTTCTGTTCAATTTCATCTAATAGAGTAAAAGCATCTTTTCCTTCCCTGTCTAGTTTATTTATAAAAATAATAATAGGGATATCTCTCATTCTACATACTTCAACTAATTTTTCTGTTTGCTCCTCTACTCCTTTAGCTACATCAACTACAAGGATAACGCTATCTACGGCTGTTAAAGTTCTATATGTATCTTCAGCAAAATCTTTATGACCAGGAGTATCAAGAATATTTATTCTTTTATCTTGATAGTAAAAAGATAAAACTGATGTAGAAACTGAAATTCCTCTTTGCTTTTCTATTGCCATGAAGTCACTCATAGCGGTTTTTTTTATTTTATTTGATTTTACAGCTCCAGCTTCATTTATAGCCCCTCCAAATAATAATAATTTTTCTGTTAAAGTTGTTTTGCCAGCATCAGGATGAGAAATTATTCCAAAAGTTCGTCTTAATTTAAGTTCTTCTTCTAGACCCATAATTAAAATTTAAGCAAAAGTATTATAATTTATTGTTTATCAAAATGCTATAGGATTTACTAATATTATTAGGTATTTTTAAACATCTTATGAAGGAAGAAATGATAATATTGGTTGATGAGAATGATGTCCAAAAAGGAATAATGGGCAAAACGGAAGTTCACAAGCAAGGTTTATTACATAGAGCATTTTCTGTTTTTATAGTTAATGATAATAATGAGTTATTATTACAAAAAAGAGCTTTATCTAAATATCATTCTCCAGGATTATGGACAAATACTTGTTGTAGTCATCAACGTGAAGGAGAGACCTCAATTCAAGCTGCAAAAAGAAGATTAAAGCAAGAAATGGGTTTAAATACCTCTCTTGAGTATTTATTTTCATTTATATATAAGGCAAAGTTTGAAAATGGTTTGATTGAGCATGAATATGATCATGTTATTTATGGAAAATCAAATAAAAACCCTATAATTAATATAAATGAAGTAGAATCTTGGAAATGGGTTTCTATTGAATTACTTTTAAAAGATATAGATATTAACCCAGATAAGTATACAGTTTGGTTTAAAATTATTTTTAAAAGGTTTTATAAATTTTTAAAAAATAAATGATATGTCGAGTATTAAAAAATTAAAAAAAGATATAAATAATCAGATAGGAGAATTTATAGAAGAAATATATAATTGGGAACTTTTAAATTCTGATAAGGATTTATCAAAAAGTGAGAAACTTATAGATGATTCAATTAAAGTTTTTGATTCATTAATTTCTAAAATCAACTCTGTTAATAAGGAAAATTCAAAAAAGGAGTTTAAATCTATAAATGTTGAAAGGGTAAAATTATTAGAAGAATTGAATAAAAAATATTCAAAACTTTAATCTTCATTCTTATGCCTTTCCTTTAAAAACTCTTTAAATTGTTTTCCATATTTTCCAGAAAGAACTCTTGAGCTCATTTTAGATAACAGAGTATCTAAGAGTTTAAGGTTAGCATCATTAACTTCTGTAAGGGCAATATAAGGAGCAATTTCCTTATCATAATTTATTGAAGCAAAATTTAGACTATATAAATACCTTCTTCTGATTAGATTATCAATTTTCTTTTCAATGGAGTCTGCTTTATTTTGATTTTCGTCTTTTTTTGATTCATGAAACTTTTTAAGTAAACTTAAATTTTGATCGTTAAATTTTCTATTGAAACTATAATACTCTTTAAGAAGATCATTGTTTTTAGAACCTTCAATAGAGGCGCTACTTTCAAAAGTTTTTAAGATTGTATTAATTTTAATTTCACCTTTTTCTCCAAAAAATAAAAGCCGATCATTTAAAGTATCTCCATCTTCTTTTTTTAGATATAAATAAAAAATTTCTGGACTATCAATTTTAGAACTAAGAATAAATTTAGAGTCACCTTTAATTTTAACAGAATCAACATTAATAATTAATTTATTATCAACTTTTTGAAGGAAGACATCTCCTTTTCTTAAACCTTCTATATTACCAATAATTTTCATTGTATTTGCTTCAATCTTAGTGTTATTTTGACATGAAAAAAATAATAATATTATACTTAGAAATAAAAGAAAATTGTAGATTGATTTGATCATAATTTAAAGGTTTAACCAATAAGTTAATTTAATATTAAAACTTCTATATCTTGGAATAAAGTCATTTTCAGCCAAATAGTTATCGTTATACACTAAAAATAAATCAGATAAAGGTGCAAATCTCCATTGAATTCTTGAATTTATACCAAAGTTATCATTTTGAGAATTAAATTGTATATATGAAGTCCAAAAAAATTTCTTTGTAAATGTAAAATCAAATTTAGGACTCACTAGCCATAATTCACCATCTGAATAAGGCTTAGGGAGATTTATTTTATTATAATCTAATTTTAGGCTAAATTTAAAATATGGTTGTTTTCTCCAGCTAAGTTGATTGTTTATTGAAAATTTAGTTCCATTATAAAAACTACCATAGGAAACTTTATTGTTAAAACTTAATAATTTTCTTCCATCAGACCTATAAGAAATTTCATAGTCTGTATATTTAAAACTCTGATTTGCAGGTAATGGAACTCCACTAGATCTGGTAGGGTCAAATGAATCTTCTAAATACTGATACCAATTTTGAATTTCAAATTGCAAATTACTTTGATTGAGATAACTTATTTCAAATATACTTCTGTGGACTTTGTCTGTTATTAAAAAGTCATTTTCTGGTTTATAGACAACGGTGTAAGATTGTTCAAGTTCATATTTTAATATTTTTTTGCTTTTAGGGTATATATTGTATTTATAATTTGGTCGAATTTTCACAAAACCTGTTCTTCGGTAGTATCCTAAATCAGATTGAAAGTCTTCACCTGTATATATAGATTTAAATCCAAAACTACTTTTTAGAGTATTTTTATTGATAGAAAAACCAGTACTAATATCTTTATTTTCATCAGATTTATATGATTTATGAACAAAGGTTCTTCCCGTCCATTTACTATCTTTTGAAGCTAAATTATATTCAAGACCTAAAACACTATTTGCTTTTTCTTTTTGATTTATAAAATCATAATCTTTACTTGTTCTTCTATCAATAAAAAATAAACTTATACTAGACCTATTAAAGACTTTTTGTCTTAAAGTAATTAAAGAATTTAAATTGGAAGGAATAATGTTTTTGGTGTCTGCTTCAGTAATCATATTTAAAAAACCAATCCTTAAATTTTTATTTAATTTTCCGCTTAACCTCATTCCTGAAGTAATTCTATTTTCAATTGTATTCCCTTCAATATCTTTAGCAACTCCAATTCTTCTTGAAAAAAAGGGAAGACCATCTCTTGAATCACCAAAATCAGTGAAAAGATCACTATTTTCAGTAAAAAATTGTCTTTTTTCTGGAAGAGAAATTTCAAATCTTGTTAGATTTACTATTTGATCATCAACTTCTACTTGAGAAAAATCAGGGTTAAAGGTCAAATCTAGATTTATTGAATTTCCAATAGGAATTTTAATATCTGCGCCATAAAGTAAAGATTTATTAGATAAATTTTCAACATTATTTTTAGAGGTTAAACCATTAAAATAAGGGATAAAAGAGAAAGGTTTCTTAGAATTTTTTAATGTTTTTTCAAAATTTAAATCTCCCATATAAGCAAGATTTCCTATTATTAAATTCTGAGGAGTTTTTATCCATGAGGAGTGTTCATTTCCTTCTGTATTTCTTCTATAAATATTTAATCTCCATTTATTTGAGTTTTTCTCATAGTACAATGATTTAAAAGGAATTTTAAATTCAGTTATAAAATAATCTTTATAAATTTCACTTTCCACTTCCCATATAGTATCCCAAGAATAATTTCTATCAGATCTCCAGTCAGTATTTCCCCCTGAAATTAACCCTTCAGATTGAACACCATAGGGGTTAGATGAAAAAGTAAAAGCATTTGTTGCATCGTTAAATGTGTCTAATAAAATATTTATGTAATCACTATTCCAATTAAAATCTCTTTTTAGAGAAGGGATTAAAAATTTATTACCATCTGTATAAGCTTTAACTAAAAAGTATAGATTTCCTTCATCCATTAAAATTTTAAATTTGGTTTGAGTTTTTGCTAAAATAGAATCGGAAGGTCTCCATTGCCAAAAAGAGGATTTATACTCTGCTATTTTCCAAGCTTCATCATCCTCTTTTCCGTCAATAATTATATTTTTATCTGTAAACGATGCAGTAACTTCTTTTTGAGCATTAACTATTGTTGAAAATGAGAAGTATAATAAGAGAATAAAAATAATTTTTTGATTATAAAATTTCATTAAATAAATAAAGTAAAATCAAGTGCAAATTTATATAAATTTGCAACTTAAATTTTTTTATATGACAATTAAATTGGTAACTAGTTTAATTCCTTTAATTATTTATTTTAATGATTTAGTTTTCAATGCATGGGGTCAAACTGGTCATAGAGTTGTAGCTCAGATTGCTCAGGAATATATTACAGATAATACTAGAGATTCTATTAATAAACTTCTTAATGGTAAGTCTTTAGCAAGTATTTCTAATTATGCTGATTATATTAAATCTGATGAAAATTTTGATAAATACAAACCTTGGCATTATTTAAATATGAAATTAAATGATAATTATAAAGACATTATTTTAAATAAAAAAGGTGATGTTGTGCAGGCAATTAATTATTGTGTTAATATATTAAAGGATAATAATCAACCTAAAAAAGAAAAAATATTTTATTTAAAACTTTTAGTTCATTTTGTTGGTGATATTCACCAGCCATTACATATAGGAAGATTAGAGGATAGAGGAGGAAATAACATAAAAGTCAAATGGTTTGGAAAAGTGACTAATCTTCATAGAGTATGGGATAGTCAAATTATTGATTCTCACCAAATGAGTTATACTGAATTATCAAATGATTTAGATATTTTAAGTTTAAAAGAGATAAATGTAATTAAAAGTGACTCAATAAATATTTGGGTAAAAGAGTCTCAAAACATTGCCAAATTAATATATCAGGATGCTAAGACAGGAACTAATTTAGGGTTTCCACATAAATATAAATACCTTGAAATAGTTAAATTAAGACTTCTAAAAGGAGGAATTCGATTAGCTTCAGTTTTAGACGATATTTTTAATATATAATTTTATTATAAAACAATATATTTTATTTTATTAACTCTACACTTCTTTTTATAAAAGAAGTAAGATCCTCACCTTTAAGAAGATTTTGAGATAACTTAGCAAGGTCAATTCCTTGTTTGATAAGTCTATCTCGCTTATTTGATGTTTTTGTATTTAAAATGGTACTAATTAATTCGTGATTTGTATTAACAATTATATTAAACATATCAGGCATAGATCCCATCATATTATTTCCACCGACTTGTTGCATTTCTTTCATTCTTCTCATAAATTCTGGCTGAGTTATAACAAATGGATTTTGAGCACTATCTAACGATTCTAATTGAACAGTATATTTTTCTTTTTCTACAACATTTTCTATAAAAGGCTTTAATTTTTCTTTTTCTTTATCAGAAAGTTTAGAAATTGTTGTTTCATCTTTTTTAATTAAATTTTCAATTGAATCCCCATCAACTCTTGCAAAACTTATTTTCTCTTTACTAGTTTCCAATTTTTGTATTAAATGTCCAATTATGGGAGAATCTAATAATAAAACAGTATAACCCTTTTCTTTTGCTTGGGAGATATAACTATGTTGATCTTCAAGATTTGAGGCATATAATAAAATTAGTTTATCATCTTTATCATTTTGATTTTTTTTGACTTTTTTTTCTAATTCTTCATATGTTAAGTAATTACCATCAGTTGTAGGATACAAAGCAAATTTTTCAGCCTTTTCAAAAAACTTTTCTTCACTTAACATTCCATATTCAATAACAACTTTGATATCATTCCATTTTTCTTCAAAACTTTTTCTGTCTTTTTTGAAAAGACTACTTAATTTATCAGCAACTTTTCTTGTTATATAATTACTAATTTTTTTAACAGCACTATCTGCTTGAAGGTAACTTCTCGATACATTTAAAGGTATATCAGGAGAATCAATTACTCCTCTTAACAAAGTAAGAAACTCTGGAACAATTCCTTCTACATTGTCAGTAACAAAAACCTGATTTTGATATAATTGAATTTTATCTTTTTGGATATTTAAATCATTCTTTAGCTTAGGAAAATAAAGAATACCCGTTAAGTTAAATGGGTAGTCAACATTTAGATGGATATTAAATAAGGGCTCTTCAAATTGCATAGGATAAAGTTCCCTGTAAAAGGATTTATAATCATCTTCTTTTAAACTTGTAGGTTTTTTAGTCCATGCTGGAGAAGTGTTATTAATTATATTGTCTACTGTTTTTGTTTTAGGTTTAGCATCTTTTTTTGCGTTTTTTGGCAGAGGTATTGTTTCTTCTTTAGTCCCAAATTTTATAGCAATAGGCATGAATTTATTGTATTTTGAGAGTAGAGTTTTAATTCTATTTTCATCTAGAAATTCCTTGGAATCTTTATCAATATGAAGAATAACTTCAGTTCCTCTTGAAGTTTTATTTGAATCAATTAAAGTATATTCAGGGGAACCATCACAAGTCCAGTGTGCAGCTTTATCTTTTTTATATGATTTTGTAATTATTTCAACCTTTTTTGAAACCATAAATGCGGAATAAAACCCTAAACCAAAATGACCAATGATTCCAGAATCTTTTTCTCCTTCTTTGTACTTGTTTAAAAACTCTTCTGCTCCAGAAAATGCAACATCATTAATATATTTTTTTACTTCATCTTTAGTCATTCCTATTCCTTTGTCAATCACATGAAGAGTTTTTTTAGAATTATCAATTTTGATTTCAATTTGCTTATCACCTAAATCACCTTTTATTTCTCCTATACTACCTAAATGGTTGAGTTTAGTAGTAGCATCTGTTGCGTTGGAGATTAATTCTCTTAAAAATATTTCATGATCACTATATAAGAATTTCTTTATCAGTGGAAATATATTTTCAACTGCAACATTTATTTTTCCTTTTGCCATTTTTTAAATTTTAAATATTAAATATCAAAAAAAGTACCAATAAATGCAAAATGACAAGATGTCATTATTTAATTTCATTATATTTTCATACTTTGTTCCCTCATAAAAATAAACAGTTATGTTCAACTCAATTATTGTAGGATTAGGAAAGTATTTACCTGAAAATATTGTTACAAATGCAGATTTAGAAAAAATTATGGACACTTCTAATGAATGGATAATTGAAAGAACAGGTATTAAAGAGAGAAGACATATAAAAAAGGGTGATGGAAATTCAACTGATTCTATGGGTATTGAAGCAGAAAAAATTGCTTTAGATAGAGCTAAAATAGAATCTAAAGAAATAGATCTTATTGTTTTTGCTACTTTAAGTCCAGATTATTATATGCCAGGTTCTGGAGTTTTAGTACAAGAAGTTTTAGATATTCCAAATTGTCCAGCAATAGATATAAGAGCTCAATGTTCAGGTTTTGTGTATGGTTTATCAACAGCTGATCAGTTTATTAAAACTGGAATGTATGAAAATGTTTTGGTGATTGGATCTGAATTTCATAGTGGAGGAATTGATTTAACTACAAGAGGAAGAGATGTGTCTGTGCTTTTTGGAGATGGAGCAGGAGCTGCAGTTCTAACAAGAACAGAGGACAATTCTAAAGGTATTATTTCTTCTCATTTACATTCTGAGGGTAAATATGCTGAAGAATTATCTATGATTGGACCTAACACTGGAAGATGGGTTCCAGAGATTATATCTGAAAATGATCCTGAAGATTTGTCATATTATCCAAATATGAATGGACCATTAGTTTTTAAAAATGCTGTTACAAGATTTGTGGAAGTCATTAACGAAGGTTTAAATGCAACTGGCTGGAAATCTAATGATATTGATCTTCTTGTTCCTCACCAAGCTAATCTAAGAATCTCTCAATTTGTTCAGAAAAGATTTGGCTTAAATGATGATCAGGTATTTAATAATATTCAAAAGTATGGAAATACAACAGCTGCTTCTATTCCTATTGCTTTAACTGAAGCATGGGAACAGGGTAAAGTTTTAGCTGAAAAGAAAATAGTTTTAGCTGCTTTCGGCGCTGGATTTACATGGGGGAGTGTAATGATTAATTGGTAATGTCAAAGAATACATTAGTAATTGGAGCTTCAACAAAAAAAGAAAGATACTCTTATAGAGTAATTAAAGAGCTAATTATTAAAAATCATAAAGTTTTTGCTCTGGGAAAGAAAAAAGGAATAATTAACGATATTATAATTCATCCAAATTTTCAAAATTTTAATTCTATTCATACAATAACTTTATATATTTCTCAAAAGATCCAAGAGAATTACTATGATTATGTTCTAAAATTAAATCCAAAAAGAGTAATTTTTAATCCAGGAACTGAAAATGTTCATTTTGCAGATATATTAACTAAAAATTCTATTTGTTGGGAAAATTCTTGTACACTAGTATTACTTTCTACGAATCAATATTAAACCAATGAAAGTGATTAATCCATTTATTGGAAGTAATTCATAACCTATTTCATATCCATAAAATAAATCAGAATTTATATTTCCAATTACTGAAGTTATTATAACAGAAATAAATAAAATGTACCAAACATACTTATCATTAATTTTATAATTAGTAAAAATTCCAAAACTGAATAAACCTAGAAGTGGGCCATAAGTATATCCTGCTACAGTAAGTAGACCATCAATAACATTCCTGTCTAAAATATACTTAAAAAGTATAACTACAACTACCAATAAGAAGCTAAGTAAAATATGAGTTTGTTTTCTCAAAGAGATTTGTTTTGATTTATTTTTCTTATTAATTTCTAAGAAATCAATACAAACAGATGTGGTAAGTGAAGTTAAAGCACTATCT
>CAYUZY010000064.1:0-11076 GCA_964448645.1 uncultured Flavobacteriaceae bacterium | reverse complement strand
AGCTGCGGCTTCTTTAGCTCATGATAATGGCAATCCCCCTTTTGGTCATAGTGGCGAAAAATCTATTGGTCATTTTTTTAAAAAAGGTAATGGTAAGGAATTTAAAAACAGACTTTCAAAATTAGAATATCAAGACCTTTGTGATTTTGAGGGTAATGCCAATGGTTTTAAAATTTTAACCGAATCTTTTCAAGGAATTCCTGGTGGACTTAGATTAAGTGCAGCAACCTTAGGAGCATTTATAAAATATCCAAAAGCAAGTCTTCCAATAAAGCCAACAGATCATGTTAGGGATAAAAAATATGGTTTTTTTCAAGCTCAAAAAATTGAATTTGATCAACTAATTGATGAGCTGTCTTTAAAAAATGGTAATGAAAATTTAAGACATCCACTCACTTATTTAGTAGAAGCTGCTGATGACATTTGTTATACAATAATTGATTTTGAAGATGGAATTAATCTTGGATGGATTTCTGAAGAATTTGCTTTAGAATATCTTATTAATCTGGTAAAAGATGATTTGGACACAAAAAAATATGCTAAACTTAAAGACAAGCCTCATAGGCTAAGTTATTTAAGAGCAATTGCTATAAATAGTTTAATTCAAGATGCTATTAAAGTTTTCACAGAAAATGAGACTCAAATATTAGATGGGACTTTTTCTAAAGCTCTTTTAGAAAAGAGTAAATATAAAGCACAGGTTGAAGATATAATAGATGTCAGTATTAAAAAAGTTTATCAGGCTCCAGAAGTTGTAAAAAAAGAAATTTTAGGATACAAGGCTATTACAGAATTATTAGAAGCTTTTGTTTTTGCAGCTTATAGAAATTTTGAAAATAAACCTACAGCCTATGATAAACTTATTTTATCCTTAGTTCCAGAGGGTGTTAAATTTCAAGGAGAGACCCTTTATGAAACAATTTTAAATTCAACGTGTTTTGTAGCAAGCCTTTCAGATGGAAAAGCACTTGAAATTGCAAAAAACATAAGTTCACATTAAAATAAATAATTTTAATATTTTCGCAATTATTTTTGTCTAACAATTATGCGCTGGGTAATATTTTTTGGTTTTTTATTTATAACTCAATTTTATGCTTTTCAAGCAATAAAAACTGCGACGCAAAATAAAATATTAATTGGAATCTATATTTCTTTTGTTTCTATTATTTATGCGCTGTTATTATATTATTCCTATGCTAGGTTCTCAGGTTTTACCCACTCAATGAGTTTCTATATAGGCTTCTTTTTAGCTCTATCTTTTTTTCAATTAGTTCTTATTTCTGTTGTCTTTTTAGAAGATATAACCAGGTTTTTTCAATTTCTATTTTCTTTTACAAAAAACAATTTAAATTACAATCAAACTTCTTTTCCCGAGAGAAGAAAATTTATTTCTCAGGCTGCTATTATTCTAGCTAGTATTCCTTTTTCAGCTATGCTTTATGGAATGTATAAAGGAAAATATAATTATAAAGTTTTATCCTACGATTTAGAGTTTGATGATCTTCCATCTTCATTTGATGGATTTAAAATAACTCAGATTTCAGATCTTCATTGTGGAAGTTTTGATAATCCTGAAAAAGTGGAGTATGGAATAAATTTAGTAAATGATCAAAAATCTGATGTAATATTATTTACTGGAGATATAGTTAATAATAAATCAGAAGAACTGCTTCCTTGGGTCAAATCTTTTTCTTCTTTAAAAGCTCCTTCTGGTATATTTTCTGTTTTAGGAAATCATGATTATGGTGATTATACTAATTGGGAAAATAAAGAAGCTAAAAAAGCTAATATGGATTTATTGTTATCAACTAAAAAGAAAATGGGATGGACTTTACTTAATAATGATTCTGTATATATAGATAAAAATGGGGAAAAAATTGCTATTGTAGGTGTTGAAAATTGGGGAAAAGGTCGTTTTAAAAAAGCTGGAGATTTAAATAAGTCCGTTGAAAAAACAAGTAAAAAGGATTTTAAAGTTTTATTAACCCATGACCCTTCTCATTGGGATGCAGAGGTTTTAAAACATAATCATAAATTTCATTTAACATTAAGCGGACATACCCATGGATTTCAATTTGGAATTGAAATTCCAGGGTTTTTTAAATGGAGCCCATCACAGTGGCAATACAAACAGTGGGCTGGGATTTATGAAAAAAACAAACAATATTTAAATGTAAATAGAGGGTTTGGTTATCTTGGTTATCCAGGAAGAGTAGGTATATGGCCGGAGATTACTGTAATCACTTTAAGAAAAGCAAAACTTTGATTTTAGACAAAATCTTTTACATTTGTTAAAATAATTATTAAAAAAATTTTTTTTAATGTCTAAGTTTGGAGAATTAATTGATGAAAAATCCCCTTTATTATTAGCTTTTTATAGCAAGGATGATGAGGTCTCTGATTCTATGCATCCAGTTTTAAAGGATGTCGCTGCAGCAATTGGAGACAAAGGGAAAGTAATTAAAATTGATATTGATAAAAATCAAAAATTATCAGAGGCATTAAGAGTTAAAGTCATTCCTACAATGATGATTTATAAATATGCTGAAATGGTATGGCGTCAAAGTGGAGATCAGGATGCGAATACTTTAATTAGCCTTCTTAAAGATCACTTTTAATTAACTTTTTATTTTATCTGTAAATAATTTAAGTAGACTGTCATAATCAGTTTTTACTGATTTTGAAAAATCAGAATCTTCATTATTTACAATTATTTCTATTAGATAATTGTAATCCATTATGTCACTTTTAATTCTGTCAATATAAATTAATTGACTTTCTTCTTTAAGTTGACTATATAAGTTCAATCTAGATTTATATTGATTAATAATTTTTTCAGCTAAGCTTTGAGCTTTTTCTATATTATTTCCTATATAGTAAGCTTCAACAAAATCTAAAAGGGTAGTATAGAATTCAAAATCACCATATAAATAAATAAAAGGTTTAGATGCACTTATGAACTTATCAATAGTTAAAGTAATATTCTGTTTATCATTATTAACAACAGTAGCTTCAACTAAAGCTCTATATCTTTCTATTTCAGTTATAATCTCTTCTCCAATTGGGTATTGAAAATTAGGAGAAAGAGAGGCGAAATACTCTAATCTATCATAATACTTGTAGGCAATTTTATCTGATAGTTTTCTGGCTTTTTCAAGCTTTGATATTTTATAATAATTGTCTACAAAAGGAACTAATAAACTATAAAAACCATATTTGTCAATAGGCATTTTTTCTAAGGCTAAATCAACAACATTTTCTGCTTTTTTAAATTCATTTTTTTCAATTAAAACTTCAGCTAGTCTTGCCATATTACTTCTATAAGAGATACTGTTTTTTCTTGTTTCTGGATCATGATATATATTAGGATCATCTGAATTTCCCCATTCCCAGTCATTTACAATTTTATACATTAGATCAGGATCTATTCTTCCCATTATGTAGGGATTGTATTTAGCTAATTCAGTTTTTATTGGAACTAGTTTGTATACAAGACCTTCTAGTTGTAAATATTTTTTCATCCATATGTATTCTGAATCATCATAACTTCCACCAGTAAAATAAATAGGCCTTTTCCAATCATTATTAGCAATTATATCAAGCATTAAAAGTTGATTTTTAGTTATACCTGATTTAGGCAAATCAATATCTATATATGGAACTATTTTATTTTCATCTTCAGGTTTTACAAGGCCTGATTTTAAAACATTTTCTTTATTAACATTAACTCTAATTTTATTAGTTGGATAGAAGACAGTTTCTAGTTGACTTTTTGGTAAATAATTAGGATCACTTCCAGATTGTTCAATTAGATTTCTATACTTGGTTCTTGGATGATCACTTCCAACCCAGTTTATAAAATCTTTAATATCCCATCTTACAGAATCAATTAAAGATTGGTGTCTTATATAATCTCTTGTTCCATAAGCATATAAATTATGAGTGAGTTGAGAGGGAATAGGTTCGCTTTCATATGTTTTTCTTTTCATTTGGTCAATATACCAATCGGTAGCTAGAAGACTTGTGTTAATTGTTCTAACATCAGTTCTAAAACCTTCAATATCCTGTGCGTACCATAAAGCGAAAGTGTCATTATCACCAATAGTAAAAATCATTGCCCCAACATTTTTTTGAATAGATTGCAAGTATGATTTAGCAATAGACTGTGCTGTATATCTATTAGAGCGATCATGATCATCCCAATTTTGATAGGCCATTAAAAAAGGAACTGAAATAAATAATAGTAACAAAATAATGGGTTGACTCCACTTATTTTTTATATATTTTTTAAATTCTTCAATTAAAAAAATAGCCCCTAATCCTATCCAAATACAAAACACGTAAAATGAACCTACAAGAGCATAGTCCCTTTCTCTAGGTTCAAAAGGTCTTTCGTTAAGATATACTTTTAAGGCAAGTCCTGTAAAAAGGAATAGTAAAAGTAAAACCCATGAGAGTTTTAAATTCTTTTTGTACAAAAAATATAAACCTATCAAGCCTAAAAGAAGAGGGAGAAAGAAATATGTGTTTCGCGCTTTATTATTTAAGGAATCATCATCTAGTTTTTCTTGATTACCCAACCTGATTTTATCTATTGTTTTAATTCCACTAATCCAATTTCCTTTTAAATTATCATAGTTTCCTTGAAAGTCATTTTGCCTTCCAGCAAAATTCCACATAAAATATCGCCAATACATATAGCCCATTTGAAATTCAAATAAAAATTGTAGGTTAGAAAACAAAGAAGGTTTTTCAATATCTAAATAAGGACTAAATTTTTTAAAGAAATCATCATAATCTTCTCCAGATAAGACACCTTCTTCTGAATCATTTCTAAAAGTTTCAATTCTATTTTTTAATTGATCATTATTTTTATAAGATGAATTTATTTTAAAATTTAATGGTCCTGTAAAATTTATATAATTCCCAGCATGTTCTGAGCTCCATAGTCTTGGCAGAAAACCAGTGTGTTTAGAATTAGAATTAATTTTAGCTTTTTCCCAATGATTTACAATTATATATTTTCCAGTTTTTAAATCTCTTTCATATTTAGGCTTATCATCAATAAAAGGTTCATTTTCATCTTGACCAGAATATATATCTGAAAACATAGGACCATAAAATAATTTAGTCTCAGGGTATTGCTCTAAATTGTAATATGCAAGTAGAAGTCTAGCGTCTGAGGGAGCGTTTTCATTAATAACAGTATTAGCATTTGAACGAATCGGAATCATTATCCATGAAGCAAAACCTATCAGAATAAAAAGTGTACATAAAATACCTGTGTTAATATTTATCCAATTTTTTTTGTGTGTATATCTAAGGCCATAATAAAAAGAAGTAATTATTATTAATCCAGCAATAATTGTCCCACTATTAAATGGAAGCCCAAAATTATTTACAAAGAAAACTTCAGAATTTCCAAAAAAGGCAAGAGTAGAAGGGAGTAATAACTTAAATATAAAAAGTAGGATAGCTACGGATATTAAATTTGCTAGAATGAAACCTTTTAAAGTTATTTTATTATAATTTTTAAAATAGTATAACATTCCCATTGCAGGAATTGTTAGAAGTGCCATAAAATGAACACCAAACGATAATCCGACTAAAAAGGAAATAAGAACTAACCATCTATCCCCTCTAGGTGTATTCATTTCAGACTCCCATTTAAGACTCACCCAAAACATTATGGACATTAAGCATGTGGCCATAGCATAGACTTCTGCTTCAACGGCATTAAACCAAAAACTATCTGAGAAACAAAAGGCAAGACTTCCAATTGAAGCACTACCAAAAAAGCTAATTCTTTTAATTGAGTTGTCAAATGATTTAATATCATATATCTTTTTTAATAGAAGAGTTATAGTCCAGAATAAAAATAAAACTGTAGTAGCACTTGAGATAACAGACATAAAATTTACCATAAGTGCTATTTGATCTGGGGAACTTGCAAATATTGAAAAAAACGCTCCCATCATTTGAAATAGTGGAGCTCCAGGTGGATGTCCAACCTGAAGTTTTGCGGATGTTGCAATATATTCTGCACAATCCCAAAAACTAGCTGTTGGTTCTACAGTAATTCCAAAGGTTAATAAGGCAATAAAAAATAAACCATAACCAAATAAGTTATTCCATTTTTTAAAAACTTTATTATCCATTAATGTTTAAAATTTTGAAACGAAAATAATCATAAATAAAGGAAGTGAAAATCTTTTTTTAATTCAATTGAAAAGATTATCTAAAAAAATTAAATTTTATTTAATCAGGGAAAATATTTTAATTTAAATTTGTTGCGTTTTTGGCCTATGGTGTAACTGGTAACACGTCTGGTTTTGGTCCAGAAGAGTCTAGGTTCGAGCCCTAGTAGGCCAACTTCATAAAAGTAAACCCCTATTATTAATAGGGGTTTGTTTTTTACTACCCAAAGAGAATTAGATGAGGGTGTGGAGATTTATTTAGTTGTGTAAATCAAAGTAAGTTCTTCGGCTGGCAACATTTCTCTTGAATTTTGTAACCCCTCAATAGCTTTTTCTCTCAAAAATTCATTTTCAATTAAATTATAATTAGTATCTGGAGGCATTGATTTTTTGGTCATATGATTAAAGGCTATATGGGTAAACCCTGTTTCTAACTTTGTAGTATTATCATCTTTATTAATAATTTCGGCAAGACCCCAAAACTTTCTATAACCATCTAGAATTTGCTGTTGGGCAATAGGTTTCCAAACGGCTCTTTCATAATCAACAAAATCATCATTTTTTTGGGTCATAAAATGAAAATATCCTTTATCACCTATTTCCCATTCCAGTCCTCTCCATCCAGTTGCAGTAACAAATTTATATTGTCTTTCTCTTCTATCTTTGAATATACCATCAAAGCCTAGCATTTTATCAACACTTTTTTTACTCTTACCTTTAAATGCTTTGTATACTATGTCCCAAAGCTTGTCAAAATTATTTGGATTTGCATCTTGTTCAGCAGTTGTTCTTCTAAAGACATAATATTGAGCCCAATTTTCATCTCCTTCTCTAGGAGTTCTTTTCCAAACTGACCATTGGGCAATTAGTCCTGCATCCACAATTGCTTGAGCAGCAATATTCCAATTTTTTTCTTTGGCTAAGTATTGACTTTCTTTTCCTTCTTCTAATACAATGGCAATCATAGCCGTGGATTGAGCCATAGCTAAATTGCTAATTAAGAATAAGCTAAATAATGTTTTTTTCATTTTAAATTAATTTATGATTAATAGTTGGTAATATAGCAAAAACCCCCTAAAATTAATTAGAGGATTTTTTTAAAAAATTTTATTTTTTATTAGTAAAATTTGTACTTAGTATTATTAAAATACGCAGCAAATCCTTTTTGCCCACCAATAACATAAGGCCAAACTTTATCAGTAAACTTTGAAGGGTCCTTGTTAAACCTCCAATCTAGGTATGTCTCATATTTTTGAAAAGATTCCCAATATTCAATAATAAAGTATGTACTTGATTCTTCATTGTAAAATGCTTCAAGATGAGTACACCCATCAAAATTTCTAGTTACAGATAGCCCCCCATCAGAATCCATTAATTCTTGGAATTTATCTATGTTTTTTTTATTCACTTTTGCTGTTGCAACTACTACATTTCTTTGGGCAGGACCAACGGAATTAACCATTCCGGTTGCATCAAAATATTCTCCTGTTGAGACTATCTTACCATCTTTAAAATCAAAATTGTGATAAGATGTTAATGAAAAGTTTCTTCCTGTTGATTTACTTTTTCCAGTCCAATTTCCATATGCCCTAACACTGCCATCAGGTTTCATTGTTAGAGTGTCTATTCCTGGCAACCATACTGGGTTTTTAAATTTAACGTCTGTATAATTTTGGACATAAAATTCTGCAACTTGAAGTGATGTTTTATAATCAACTTGTCCCATTCCATACATTGGAGCAACATCTAATAGGTCCTCAGAAACCACCTCTTTCCAAAGGTCAATATTACTTGTTTCAAAAGCTTCAACCCATTTTTTTGCTAGAGTCAAGTTATTTTCATAGTTAGGGTTAGTAGTACAAGAAAATACAAGTAAGCCTAATGATATTATAATTATTTTTTTCATTTTTAAATTGATTAATGATTAATACGTGTTAATATAACAAAAATCCCCTTTAGAAGTATATGAATTAGGGTTTAGTTTTTAATTTCTATTTTAAACTTATTTAATTTAATAACCAGATAAGGTAAAAGTATTGCGTGAGATACAATCCAAACCAACATAGCAATACTATAATCAAATAGGAAACTAATCAAAAAGTAAAATAGTATAGAGTAAATCCCTAAATATTTGATAAAGGGTTTAAAAAATTTTAAGATTGCTTTAATATCATATTTTTCTCGTTCTAATTCTGACATTTCTCTATATCCAGCAAATAAATGTTTAGCATTTTTTTCATTAGTATATCGACCAATAAGAACATAAAATAAGCCCATTACTACAACCGTAATATCTAAAACAAGCATTTATCTAATATTAAAATTAATACTTCTAAATTTACAAAAAACCCCTATTATTAATAGGGGTTTTTTAATTTTAACCAACTTTATAATTTTATAATATCAATTAGATTATATAAGGATGATTATTTTTATTCTTGAGCATTACAATTTAAAATACCAGTTATAACTGGTAATGACCAAACTGTAAGAGGGAATATAGATTCTGGAAACGGAGCTACGGGTACTCCCATAATCTGTAAGTTCAAGAGTGCGCCAAAAACAAAAAACACAATGATAGGTAAACAAATAACTATAGATAACCTAGCTTGATTTTGTCCTTTTGTCATAAATGCTACATAAAGTATATATACCGTAAGGCATAAGAATATAAGAATAGTTGCAAGATGTTCAGTACCTCCTCCCATTTGTACATAGGGTATAATAACACCAGGGCCTGTATGAAGTATAGCTAATATTATGAGCCATATTTTGGGTTTTTTTAAAGTTTTCATTTTAAAATTATTTATAGTAGACAATATAATAAAAACCCCTTAAAGTTAATTAGAAGGTGTGGGTTTAGTTTCTGTTTTTATCTATTTTAGACAAATGAAAAAACTAAAATCTATAAGAGATTATTTGACCGTAGTTTGGGGTATAAGTTTTATTGCTCGTATAATCAGTAAAACAACAAATCTATTTGAAATACCACAATGGGTTGGTCATTTAATAATAGTTGCTATTATAATAGTTATTGGTTTGTCAATCCTTATATACGTTATAGAAAAACAAAATAAAAAACCCCCTAAAGTTAATTAGAGGGTTAATCACAGGCTTTTCCCAAAATAGGTTTGTTAACATTTATAAGTGCAGAGTTTGTAGCAAAACCAGTTGGCTTTGATTGAATTATTTAATAGTGTAAATAATTTTTTAAAAAGTAGAAAATCTAGAATTAAGGTGGTTGTTTAAATTACTAAATATTTCAGATGATTTCTTTTTTTGAGTCCACCATTGAATACCAAGTAAAATCCATACTATTGGAAAAAAAAATCCTAAAATAATTTCAAACCAAAACCAACCATTAAGTTTTGTGTCAACGGATATAAATACTTTTGACTTTCTTTCTTTAACTTTAATTTCTATTTTACCCTCTAAAGAAACAACAGGGTTTAATATTTTAGATTTTACTCTTGAGGAAAATACATTTTCTAAAGAATTTTCTTCAAATTTCACTTTATTAAAGTTTCTTTCTAAGTAATTTTTTGTTTCGTTAAGGATGTCTTCTTTACTAATATTCTCTTCAAGAGACAGAAGGCAATCATATGAAATTTCTGACATTTATTAGTTTTAATAAGATTTTAATACAATATAAGGGTTTTAAAACTAAATGTAAACCCCCTTAAAGTTAATTAGAAGGGTGTGGGTTTAGTTTCTGTTTTTATTTATTTTAGAAACTAATTAAAGTAAGGGATTACAACTTCATAAATAATAACAGTAAATAAAGCACCACCTAAAACACAAAGTACTCTAAACCCTTCTAAACCAATTTTTTTTAAAATCCAATAATTAATATCAAACCTAGGTGGAATAGCCCTATCCAACCATTTTTTTTCGAATGTAACTTTATTATTATCCATACCCCAAAATACAAAAAAACCCCCTAAAACTAATTAGAGGGATGTGAGTTAATTAACAGTAATAACTGATTTAAAACAAACCGAAATAGACGAATCTGTTGAAAGAGTTGCATTAACTGTATATTCATATGAGCCTGGACTTGCAATACTTTCATCATAAATATAAATAGCATTTGTTTGACTTGAGGCCGATGACCAATCCGAACTTGTAGTTGATCCGTTATTCTGATAAGCACCTGTCTGCACAACGCTTCTTTCTTTAAAAGCATCTTTCATTCCTGGAGGTAACCCAGTTACAGTAATGTCAAAATAAGAATCATATACATTATTATTATCATATCCTGGACAATCAAATTCTCTAAATATAACTTCAATAGGATCCCAATATTGTCCTGCAGTCGCCGTTTGATCTAAAGGACCAGAACTTCCTAAAAACCCTACTATAATTCTACAGCCTGAACCTGGAGGATTATTAGTTGAATCAAATATTACATTAGAGTTTGAAGAACAATTACAATAATTTCCATATGCTAATGAACCTACTGATAAATTTGGAGTACAGGTATTTGCGTTAACTGTCGTTGTATTAGCAGTCGTTCCTCCAGTTGTTCCTCCAGTTGTAGCAGGTTGGGTTACCGTTATTTCAATGGTTCTGGTTTCCTCAGAACAGCCTCCATTACTAATTGTAGTAATTGTTCCATTATAAGTTCCTGCATTTACTATATAACCTTGAATTGTGTAACCATCTCTTGCTTGACCCTGAATAGTATAAGCACCTGTAGATTGAGCTACTTGGATTGTATTATGTAGCCCTGTGATCGATAAACCTGTTGCAGCTCCTCCATAAGTTAATTCAATATTTCCAATGGAACTTCCAGCAGTTATAGATTGAGATAGAGATCCAGAAATAAGATTTATAATCGGCGAGTCTAAATCTCTATTAATAGTTATGGTTTGAGAAA